>DATAPK010000517.1:0-2735 GCA_036265245.1 Tepidisphaeraceae bacterium
GGTTGGTTTGCGCGTGAACTGCTGATCAGCAGATATCGCCCATACTGAAACAACAACGCCGCCAGGTCTGGATCATCGCCGCCGTCGAATTGCTTAATCCGCTCGTCGGTCGGCTTCTCCGCCGCAGCCGTTCTTCCCAAATCCAGCTTCACCCGGTCGAATAACGGCTGATAGGTCTCCTCATGGTTCTTCCTCAACTCATCAAATGATTTCCCACTTGCTCCATCCAAATCTTTTCTTGCCAGTGCTTCGGCATCAGCAGAGAGATCGTGGTAATTCACATAATTGGTCCGGCATGAAAGCAAAATCGTCACCGCATCGGCGTTTTCCACCTTCAAGCCCGAATCATCCACCGATACTTTCCCGCCGCTCGCTTGCGCGCGCACCAGAGATTCAAATTTCACCTGTCCTTTGATGTCCCCAAAGTTTCCTGTCGTCCCCGTGATCGCCAGATCGCCGCCGCGCGCTTGCTGCACCGCGCCTTTCAGCGGGCTGCTCAATGTCGCTTTCAGATTCACCCGGCCCGGCCGATTGGCGCTCACCCTCACCACCAAAACCTGATCCGCCGCCGAGCAAAACACCTGGCGAGTAAATTCCGCATCACCCACTTTATATTTGACGCTCGCGATCGCCGTCTCCAGATCCAGCGACCGGCGATAGTCCGTCGCCCCTTCCACGCCGGCAAAATCCAAAATCAAATCGCCCATGGTCTGATACGATGCTTGTCGCATGGGTGTCCCCATCCCCGATGCGCCGATCAAATCCATTGCCTCTTTTTGTTTGCCCGCAAAAATGAGCTTGCGCGATTCGACAATCGCGTCATATGCGGTTGGATTTGCCGGATCGTAAGGGCCGCCCGCCCAGAGATTGTCCTCATTTACCTGCAGCCGCTCGCGCTCGATCCCCCCAAAGTCCATCGCTCCCAGCCGGCCATTTCCCACCGGCAACGCTTCGACCCATTTCTCCGCAGGCTTCGAATACCAAAGTTCCATCCGATTTCCTTCCGCCATGCATCGGCCCGTTGCGAATAAGGCCAACGCAATCACCAAAACGTTGCTCTTGTTCATATTTCATTCATCATGCTCAAATAAACGCATATCCTCAACCCGTTTCCCGAGCTGATTTGGCATGTGTCAGCTCGGCGGCACTGAATTCATGGAACAATGCTGCTACAATTAAACCGATATGTCTTTCGCCTCCATCCCTGAAATTCTCGAAGACCTTAAGGCCGGCAAAATGATTGTGCTTGTGGATGACGAAGATCGTGAAAATGAAGGCGATCTCATTATCCCCGCCGAAAAGATTACGCCGGCCGCCGTCAACTTTATGATCCGCGACGCGCGCGGGATGCTGTTTGTCGCTCTGGATGGCGAGCGCTGCGATCGCCTGCGGCTTAACCCGCAAAACACCCACAACACTTCGCAACGAGGAACTGCTTACACGGTGAGCGTTGATGCGACGCCCAACTTCGGCATCAGCACCGGCGTGAGCGCGTTCGACCGTGCGACCACAATCCGCAGACTGGCAGAACCCGAATCGCATGCGGAGGATTTTGATCGTCCGGGCCATATTCAACCCATCCGCGCGCGGGATGGCGGCGTGCTGGTTCGCGCGGGCCACACCGAGGGCATGGTGGATTTGTGCAGGCTGGCGGGACTTTCGCCGGTCGCGGCGGGCATTGAAATTATGCGGGAAGACGGCGAGATGGCCCGCCGTCCGGAACTGGAAGCGTTTTGCAAAAAGCACGGTCTTAAGATGGCGACCATCGCCGATCTGATCAGCTATCGTCTGAAAAAAGAGCAATTCATCCGGAGAATCGAATCCGTCACGCTTCCCACCCAATGGGGCGTGTTCCAACTCCATGCCTATCAAAGCGCGATCGATCCGCAGCCGCATTTGGCCCTCTGCAAAGGCGGCGTGGGCGATCTGGATAATGACGGCAAACCGATCATTCACAACGAGCCCGTTCTCGTGCGAGTCCACAGTGAATGTCTGACTGGCGACGTCTTCGGCTCGGGCAAATGCGACTGCGGCGGTCAGCTTGGCACGGCGATGCAAATGATTGAGCAAGCCGGCAAAGGGGTGCTGGTTTATTTAAGGCAGGAAGGCCGCGGAATTGGGCTGGCCAACAAATTGCACGCTTATGCGCTTCAGGAAAAGGGTTTGGATACCGTCGAAGCCAACCTCCGCCTCGGCCTGCCCGTCGATAAGCGCGACTACGGCATCGGCAGCCAAATCTTGCGCGATCTGGGGCTAACCAAACTGCGGATCATGACCAACAACCCGAAGAAGATTTACGGCATCGAAGGTTATGGCCTGACCGTCGTCGAAGAAGTTCCCATCCGCATCGAGCCAGGCGAACACAATAAGAACTACCTTCAAACCAAAAAAACCAAGCTAGGGCATAAACTGTAATAGAAGTCCCCGTCCCCGTTTCCTTCATCCGCGCTTCTCGACAACCTCCCCCAGTGCAAAACGCATTGCCGCGAAATCAATCGTAAAGCTTCGATAGGACCTTGGGAGATCTCGCCCAAGAATGCCATAGGTCGTGTTGGCCGTATCACCCATCCTTGGCATCGCGGGCAACACTGGCACGTTCTTTAACTCCACCACGGTTGAGCCAACACCGAGTTGCGCGTGCGGCAGAGAATACGCATCGACCTGCATAGTTCCACCCACGCCAGACACACTATTGGGACGTTTGCTGATCCTGGCGAACTGACTCGGAAACTCGC
>DATAPK010000518.1:0-4143 GCA_036265245.1 Tepidisphaeraceae bacterium
GAGCAACGGCGTCGGACAAGGCTCAACCTTCATCATTACTCTCCCCATAACCGTTTTGCACGGCGAGCCTGAACCGCTTGCCGAGCGCCGCCATCCCCGCGCCGCCTCGAGCCTGGCCAGCATGAGCGACGCCTGCACCAAAATCGAAGGCATCCGCGTCCTCGTCGTCGATGACGAGCCCGACGCCCGTTCCCTCGTCAAGCGTCTTCTCGAAGACTGCCAGGCCATCGTCACCACCGCTGCCACAACTGTCGAAGCACAAACCCTGCTGCAAAGCGGCAAGTTTGATGTCCTCGTCAGCGACATCGGCATGCCCGGCGACGACGGCTACGCACTCATTCGCCGAATCCGCTCGCTGGATCATTCCAAAGGCGGCAACATTCCCGCCATCGCCCTCACCGCCTACGGCCGCGCCGAAGACCGCGTCAAAGCCGTCAACGCCGGCTTCCAAATGCACCTCACCAAACCCATCGAACCCGTCGAGCTCATCACCATGATCGCCGGCGCCACCGGACGCATCGGACACATATAAAATGCAGCCGCGAAGCCCGCAGAGTCGCGGAAACAAACGCAGAAAAATTCAATTCTTGATTTGTTCCCTCTCCCCCCGGGAGAGGGCCAGGGAGAGGGCGCTTCACATCCACAAAGTGATCTCCCCAAAGCAATCCCCCAAAAGAATTTCTCCGCGTCCTCCTCCGCGCCTCCGCAACTCCGCGGTTGCATTTCTTCAACGCTCACACACCTCAGACTCACGCCGCGTTCGTTTCCCCCACATCCAGCCGATACTTCCTCATCTTCTTGTAAAGCGTCGTCCGATTGATATCCAACTCCGCCGCCGTCGCCTGCCTATTCCACGCATTCCGCTGCAGCGCCGCCTCAATGATCCGCCGCTCCGGCGCCTCCAGCGCCGCCTCCAGCGACATCGCCGTCCCAAAATCCTCCGCAATACTCAACCCCGAACCCTGAACCCTGAACCCCGAACCTTCTCCTCCGCCCGCCAGCGTCTCCGGCAAATCCTCCACATCAATCTGAGGCCTTCTGCACAACACCACCGCCCGCTCAATCGCATTCTCCAATTCCCGCACATTCCCCGGCCACGCATACCGCTGCATCGCCCCCATCGCCGCCTCGGTAAACCCAAGCACCTCCCGCCCAATCTCCTTGCAATGCCTTCGCAAAAAATGCCCCGCAAGCAGCGCAATATCCCCAACCCGCTCGCGCAGCGGCGGCATCGGAATCGTCACCACGTTGATTCGATAATATAAATCCTGCCTGAACTTCTGCTCCGCGACGAGCTGCGCCAGATCGACATTGGCCGCCAGGATAAAACGCAAATCAACCGTTTTGGTTTCGCTGCTTCCGACCGGCTCAAACTGCCGCTCCTGCAACACGCGAAGCAATTTCACCTGCATCGCCGGCGAAGCAGAATTGATCTCATCCAAAAAAATCGTTCCCCCATCCGCCGACAAAAACCGCCCCGGCTTATCCGCGATCGCCCCCGTAAACGCGCCTTTCACATGCCCAAACAATTCTGATTCCAGCAGCGTCTCCGGCAGCGCCCCGCAACTCACCTCAATCACCGGCTTATCCCTCCGCGGCGAGCGATGATGAATCGCCCGCGCCAGCAGCGATTTACCCGTCCCCGATTCCCCGCTCATCAGCACCGTCGTCCGGCTGTCCGCCACCGCGTTCACCAGATCGAAAATCTTCAGCATCCGGAAATCATGCCCAATGATATTTTCCAGCCCAAACCGCAAATCCAACTGCTGCCGAAGCGTCTGATTCTCAAACAAAAGCGATTGCTGTCGCACCGCTTTTTCAACGACAACGCGAATCTCATCATCCACGATCGGCTTGGTGAGATAATCGAACGCCCCGATCTTCGTCGCCTCCACCGCGCCCTCAATCGAGCCATACCCGGTGATGACGATCACCACGACATGCGGAAACCGCTTGCGAATCTCGCGCAAAAACTCCGCCGGCTTCACGCCCGGCATATTGATGTCCGCCAGGAGCAGTTCGATCTGGTTCGTCTCCAAAATCGCCATCGCATCCTCAGGCGAATCGCTGGTTCGCACGTCATATCCCTCGCGACGCAGAAATTGACCCAGCGATTGCAGGATGATGCGATCCTCATCCAGGACCAGTAAACGCGGCTTTATTGGGGTATTCGCTTGCAGCATGTCTCTATTTGTCATCGTCATATTTGGACGTTTACACGAATCAACATTGAAGCTAATCCCTTGTGGGATATGATGCTTGGCAACAACGAGGGTCCGGTAACGGATGAAAGGCCCATTATGCGTATAGGCGTGCCCAAGGAAGTCAAACCAGATGAATATCGCATCGCCATGATGCCCGTCGGCGCCGAGGTGCTCACCAAAGCCGGCCACGAGGTCATCATCGAATCCAACGCCGGCATCTCCAGCGGCTTCCCCGATTTAGACTACATCCAGGCCGGCGCCATCATCGTCCCGACTGCCGAAGAAGTCTTCGACCGCGCCGAAATGATCGTCAAGGTGAAGGAACCCCAGCCTCAGGAAATCGGCAAATTCCGTCCCGGCCAAATCGTCTTCACCTATTTCCACTTCGCCGCCAGCAGCGAGCTCACCCAATCCTGCCTCGAAGCCGAAATCACCGCCATCGCCTACGAAACCATCAAAGACAAATCCGGAACTTTGCCCTTACTAACTCCCATGTCCGAAATCGCTGGAAAAATGTCGATACAAGAAGGCGCTAAATATTTGGAAAAGCCCATGATGGGCCGGGGCATCTTGCTCGGCGGCGTGCCGGGGGTTGCGCCGGCGAATGTCGTCGTGCTGGGCGGCGGCGTGGTCGGCACCAACGCGGCCAAAGTCGCGGCGGGCCTGGGGGCGCATGTGGTCATCATGGATATCAGCCTTGAGCGACTGCGATATCTTGATGATGTGATGCCAGCCAATGTGCATACGATCTACAGCGATCCGGCGACGATTCGCGATCATCTGCATGATGCGGATCTGGTGGTCGGAGCCGTGCTGATTCCGGGGGCGAAAGCGCCGCGGCTGGTGACGAAAAAAGACTTAAAGAGCATGAAGAACGGCTCAGTGATTGTGGATGTGGCGATCGATCAGGGTGGATGTGTCGAGACGGCCCGGCCGACAACCCATCAGCAACCGACTTATGTTGTCGAAGGCGTCGTGCATTATTGTGTGACGAATATGCCGGGCGCGGTGGGACGAACGAGCACCATCGCGCTATGCAATGCGACGTTGCCATACGCGCTCAAGATCGCCAACAATGGATTTGAAAAGGCGGCCGCGAAGGACCCCGGGTTTGCCGAGGGGATCAATATGGTGGGCGGCAGGGTAACGAACGCCGCGGTGGCGGATGCGACGCACATGCAGTGTCAGCCGTTAAAGAAAGGCGCTGCTTGAGTGGTATTTATCGTTTGCTTCAGCGAATTTTGCGTTCACGGGATGAGGGCTATGTTCCGCCTCGTAAAACCGGGCTTCAACTGCCCCCCGAGATGTTCGATATAGATCATGGGTTGCCCTACCCAAGATGGGGCGCCGTCAAGATTTTCATCCGATCTTTACCAGGTGAATTTAATCTGCATGAATATTACTGTGATGCAGTTGAAATATGGCTGCAACGACTAATAAGTAGCCTTGGCCCATCGTATCACGTGCAAGAGTCCAAGCATTTCATGCTGCTGGTTGCGGGAAATTCATCGTCGATTTTGAAGGCAGCTGAACGAATTCGGGAAGAGATTATTAAGCTGCTCAACCAAGCGGCATGGACAGATGGGGTTGGAAAGCATGTGGCACTCATTTTTACGACCATGAAGGAATATCAAGCCTATCTATCACACTTTGATCGTGGAGAGGGCAGAGTCGCAGCTTCGGGTGGGGTATGTATACTCGATGGCTATGTACATATTGCTCTCCCAACTCCACGTGAATATGAATCTGCCCTGGCGCATGAATTGACGCACAATCTTTTGGCGCATCGCAAGTGCCCTCGCTGGTTGGAAGAAGGCATTGCAACAATTGTTGGGAATCATTTTTCCGGAAACCGCAATTATGACGCGCGGATAACAAGACACCGAATGGAATGTCATCGACGATATTGGCGTCACCATGGGTTAGACCATTTTTGGAA
>DATAPK010000519.1:0-4734 GCA_036265245.1 Tepidisphaeraceae bacterium
GACGCCTGCGTCGCCTCTTATGTTGAATGGCGACGCGGGCGTCGCAGCTACAACGGACGCGCAAACTTGAACCAAGAAAGGAGCCTTCTATGCGACCGAGAACCATCACTTTGCCGGAGTTGGGAATGATTGCAGGCACGCGAGCGGCCTTAGGCGCGGGCATCGCGCTATTGCTTGCCGATCAAATGGATGACGAGCAGCGACGCGCGGTGGGTTGGACCTTGCTCGCCGTCGGTGCATTATCCACCATTCCGCTGGCGGCGGAAATCATGCACAAAAATGGCGCACACTCAGAAAATGGCCACACTGAGGAACCTTCGCTGCAAGAGGCGCGCTTTAAGGTGTGATAAAGACGCTCTTTACGCGATGTCATTTCGCTGCTAACACGCATGCCATTCCTGTGTCTATTAAACAGGACTGAGGCTAAGGCCGATATCTAAATAGATGGATGGTGTAGTGCCATCCGTCTGCGCAGAATTTTCCTGGAGAGATTATGAGCATGCGGAAGGCGTTGGCAGCGTTGAGCTTGGCTGGGGCGTTTGCGGTGGCGGGGTGCGGCGGAGATATCGAAGTACACGATCATTATTATCACCGTGATTATTACGAAGATCGCCCGATTCATCGCGTCAGGGTCGAGGAAGAAGTTCCGCCGCCACCTCCCGTTGCCGAAGCCCCGCCTCCGCCACAGGCAGACACTTCCGTCGACACCGGCGATGCCACCGCCGACGAGGATGTCGACACTGGCGAGGACGTTCAATATTTCCACGATGATCTTCAGCCTTATGGCGATTGGGTTGTGACTGCCGACTTTGGCCGGTGCTTCCGCCCCCACGCCGTGGCAGTCGGTTGGCGGCCTTACACACTGGGGCACTGGGTTTATACCGACGATCACGGCTGGCTCTGGGCAAGCGACGAATCGTTCGGCTGGGCGACCTATCACTATGGTCGATGGTCGGAAGACCCTCGCTATGGCTGGGTCTGGATTCCGGGCCGAGTCTGGGCGCCCGCATGGGTGGCCTGGCGACATGGTACCGGTGTTTGCGGCTGGGCGCCGCTTCCCCCGCGCCGGCATGGCGGGGTCGAAGTCAGCATCGATGTGGCCATCGGCCACATCCGCCCCGATGCGTATTGCTTCGTCGATGTCGGCCATCTCGCCGAGCCGCACGTTCGCGATCACTTCCGTCCCGTTCAGCAGAATGTGACGATCATCAACCAAACAACCAACATCACGAACATCACCAACGTTCACGGCAACGTCATCAACAAGAGCGTGAACGTGACCGAAGTCGAGCATGCTTCAGGCCGGCGTGTGACGCATGAGCGAGTGGTCGATACACAACAGAAAGGGCCGTCGAAAGAGAGCGGCAATACCGTGCAGGTGTTCCGCCCGAACCTGCCGGCCCCAAAGAAGAAGGCCGTCGCTCCAGTCGAAGCCGAGCATGTGACGGCGAAGAACACCTCGCCGAAAAATACTGCGCCGAAAAATACCACGCCATCGCATAGCCCGCAGGTGGAATCAATTCAATCCAAGAACAGCGCGGCAGATTCGGGTTCGCATCAGAAACCCGCCAAGAGCACGGGCAAGGAGACCCCTCCTCCTCCGCCACCGTCAGCGAATGTGGATACTGAATCCGACAAGTCCGGCCCGCCAAAGCATCGCGCCAAGGCGCCGGCGGATACGCCGGATAATTCATCGTCAGCCAACGACCCAAAGAGCAGCGGCAGCGGAAAAGGCGGTAAGCCGAGGGCTCCCGTGACGGACAACAATGATTCACATGATTCGCACGCGAGTTCAGGCAAGGGCGGTAAGTCGGATCAACCGCCGCCCCCGCCGCAATCGCAAGGTAAGTCGGATAAGAACAAGAAGAAAACACCGAACGATGGCGGCGATCAGGTGCAGTGATCAGCAATGAAAAAGAGCCCGCGGATGGCGATCCGCGGGCTTTCTTTTTTTACGTCACGTTTTCGCAGTGACAAATTCGATCGTTCCGATCGGCGGGACGATCCCTTTGTCCGCCCCTTCCTTCAGCAATCGTTCGATTGCCGACCGACCCACCGGCCCGTAATCCAGCGTCCAGTTGTTGACGTACATGCCGACGAATTGATCCGCCAGCTTGCGATCCAGATCGCGGCCGAATTGCAGCGAATACTCGACGGCCTCGGCGCGATGATCCAGACTGTATTGAATCGACTGCTTGAGAATATCCGTCACTTCCTGGCAAACCTTCGCCCCCAAATCCCTGCGAATGCAATTCCCGCCCAGCGGCAGCGGCAGTTTCGTCTTCTCATACCACCACGCCCCAAGATCGACGATCAAATGCAAGCCGAGCTTTTGATAGGTGAGCTGCCCTTCATGAATGATCAACCCCGCATCCGCTTTTCCATCGCGAACGAATGCTGGGATTTGATCGAAGTGAACCACCTCATAGGTGAATTGTGGATTTTGAATTTCGGATTTTGAATTTGTTTGAGATTTGGAATTTGAGATTTGAGATTTCTCCTGGCCTTGACCAAGGAGCAACTGCATCGTCAAAAATGCCGTCGTCAGCTTCCCAGGAATCGCGATGTGTTTGCCGCGTAACTGTTCGATGGTCATCGGCTTGGGGGCGATGATCATTGGGCCATATTTATCGCCCATGCTGCTGCCGCAACTGGTCAGGGCGTATTTGTCCGCAACATACGGATACGCATGGATCGAAATCGCGGTAATTTCCAACTCGCCCTGTATCGCCCGCTGATTGAGGGTTTGGATATCCTGGAGAATATGCTCAAAGCGGTAGGGGCCGGTATCGAGCTTATTTTTGGCCAGGCCATAGAACATAAAAGCGTCGTCCGGGTCGGGGGAATGGCCTAATTTTAGACGAATTTCGTTCATTTTATGAGCTTTCTGGGTACGATGGAGGAGTATAGGGTCGGACGATGCGCATACAAATTGTTTCACATGATTTGTAATTTGCCGCGTTTAGCCGCGACGCGAAGCGGAGCGCCGGGGAACGCTCCGCTTCGCGGCTAAACAGGCAATAATCGTCCCCGTAAGTCGTTTAGACGGTTGAGGGATCATCACACATGGCAAACCTTCATCCACTTCTCAAACCGTATGTTCCTTCGTCGGATGATCCGTTCGACTCGATGAAAGCCGCGCATTTGCTGAATCGTGCGGGCTTCGGTGGCACGCCCGAGGAAGTCGAAAAAGTCATGGCGATGGGCCCCGAGCAGGCGATTGACTGGCTGATGGATTATCCCGACGCCGCCGCGGATGAAGAAGGGCAGAACGATCAACCCGATTTTTCCAACATCGATGGATACCCAAAAGACTTTCGCGCCATCCGCGAAATGATGGCCGGCAAAACGCAGGAAGAACGCAAGGCCCTCCAGCAGCAACTCATGCAGGCCAACCGCGAAGCCCTCATGGAAACCATGAAGTGGTGGATGACTCGCCTGGCCTACGGAAAATATCCGCTCCAGGAAAAACTAACTCTATTTTGGCACGGCCATTTCACCACCAGCGCCAAGGATGAACGCAGCGCATCGCTGATGTTCGCCCAGAACGAGTTGCTTCGGCGGATGTCTCTCGGAAATTTCCACGAATTCGTCCGCCAGATTTCTCGCGATCCCGCGATGCTCGACTATCTGAACAACACGCAAAATCGCAAAGAGCATCCCAACGAAAACTACGCCCGCGAATTGATGGAACTGTTCACGCTCGGCATCGGCAATTACACCGAGAACGATATTAAGAACTCCGCCCGCGCATTCACCGGCTGGACGCACGACGGCGATGATTTTATTTTCCGCGAAGCCGAGCACGATGAGTCGCCGAAGACCTTCATGGGCCGAACGGGGAATTTTAACGGCGATGACATCATCGACTTGATTCTTCAGCATCCAAAGTGCGCTTCATACATCGCCAGCAACCTTTGGCAGTATTTCGCGTACGAAGAATTGGAAGAAGGCCTGGCGGAATCCATGGGGATGTTTTTGCGAGAAAACAAATGGGAGCTTCGCCCGCTGGTTCGTTTGATGTTTTCAAGCAAAGGCTTTTATCAGCCACGATCGATCGGATCGCAGATCAAGAGCCCGGTGCAGTTGGTAGTGGGGACGATCCGCCTGCTCGGATTGCAAACGCCCAACGCGCTGCAACTCTCCTTCGCATTAAATCAAATGGGCCAGGTTCCGCTCCAGCCGCCCAATGTGCGAGGTTGGCCTGGCGGGCGGATGTGGATCAATACCTGCACGATTTTTGTAAGATACAACACCTGCGTTTACCTGGCCGGCGGCACGATGCCCGGCGTGCTGGGGCCACGCGGCCTGATCGGCAAGGGCCAAGGCAGCCCCCGCACCGGCGGAAATGTCTCCGGGCATTTCACTCCAACCGCACAGGGCAGCAGCGATGAAATCGTCGACGCCTGGCTCAATCGCCTGATCCAGCGGCCAGTCGATACCGAACAGAAAAAAGTGCTTAAAGATGCCCTCGGCGACGTGCCCGATGAGCGGGCGCTCAAAAACATGGTACAGTTAATTATGTCGATGCCGGAATATCAGTTGTGTTAGGCGGTCATTCGTCACTGGTTACTTGTCACTGGTCAAAGATCCAGACAAGTGACCAGTGACAAGTGACCAATGACGAGGTCTCTATGCAAAAAAAACTTTCCACCCGCCGTTTGTTCATCCAGCACAGTTTGTCTCTGCTTGCCGCATCCACAACGATTCCGACTTTCATCGATCAGACGATGG
>DATAPK010000520.1:0-1637 GCA_036265245.1 Tepidisphaeraceae bacterium
GGCGGCAAACAGTTAGGAATATTTGATGTTACCAACCGTGTCGCAATTACGAACGGCATCACTCTCCAAAGCGTCAACGGGGCATCCGTCACCTTCATTCGTGGCTACCAGGTGCCGAATGGTGTTAGTCTTACCAATGCAATCCGGTGCGTTTATCTGGCGAGTAACGCTGTGCTTTCGGGGTTTACGCTGACGAATGGCTCGGCGGGATTCGGCAATTACGTCAATGGCGGAGGCGCAGTTTGTGTGCGGGGGAGTGGAAAAAGTCCTGGCGGCGTCATCTCCAACTGCGTTTTCCTCGGTAACTTTGCCGCAGGCGCAGGCGGGGGAACCGAGGGCGGAAATCTGTTCAATTGCGCGCTTGTCGGGAACTTCGGTCAGGGCGGCGGTGCGGCCAGTGATGCCAACCTGGTTAACTGCACAATTACCAACAATCTCGCGGGCTGGGCTGCCGGCACGTTGGGTTGCAGCGCAACCAACTGTCTTTTTGCTTTCAATCACGCCACCAATTACGGCGGCGCCTCCGGATTCTCGACGTTGGTCAACTGCACGATTGTAGCAAACTCGCTTCACACGGGTTTGGGCGGAAACGGCGGCGGCTCATACCACGATGTCGCTTATAACAGCATCATTTATGGGAATATCGCTCCCAATGGACCCAATATCTCGTCGAGCGTATTGGGTTATTGCTGTACCGCGCTGCCAGTGTCCGGCACGGGGAATTTTACCAACGCTCCCGTTTTCATTAACGCGGTTGCCGGTGATTTTCACATGCAATCCAACTCACCGTGTATCAACGCGGGCCGCAATGCCTATGCCACGCTGCCGAGCGATCTCGATGGCAACGCGCGCATCAGCGGCGCTACGGTTGATGTCGGTGCGTACGAATTCCAAAATCCCGCCTCCGTCATCGCCTACTATTGGCTCCAGAATTTTGGCCTTCCTACTGACGGTTCAGCCGATTTCGCCGACCCGGACCAGGATGGCCAGAACACCTGGAGCGAATGGCGCTCCGGAACCGTTCCTACCAACGCACTGTCCGCCCTGAAAGCCGCAACTCCCTCCAGAGATTCTTCCGGAATTACCATTACCTGGCAGAGCGTCAGCGGGATGACTTACTACATTCAGCGCGCCACCAATCTAGCGGCGAATCCTGCCTTCATACCGATCCACAGCAACATTGTCGGTCAAGCTGGGACAACGAGTTACAAAGACACCGGTGCTACGGAAGGCGGGCCTTATTTTTACCGGGTTGGGGTTCAATAGCACGCTGATCACCGACAGATGAAATCGAGCGGGCTAGTCGTGTTCTTACTTCTGTTGACCGGCTGTCAGGGGTACAAGGTCGAGAACGGAAAGTGGTCCCTGATTCGGCACAACGAAGGCGTCGCCGCATGGCGACAGCGTCGATTGGTTAAAGTAAGGGGCGGGCGGTCCTTCGATGATATTTGTGGAAACCGGGCGCATCCATCATTCACGTAAATCGTGTTCCGTGAACTCGCACTGGAGTTGGCTCCTTCTTTTTACCGTGGCTACATGCTCCGGCGAGACCACCAACAGCCTCATTGCTTTCTTCCCACTCCGCTCAGAGGGCAACGACGCGACCGGCCATAACTCGCCGATGCAAATTACGAATG
>DATAPK010000521.1:0-3939 GCA_036265245.1 Tepidisphaeraceae bacterium
TCAGCCGCTACGTCCTCGAGATGCTCCGCCAACCCCTCGAGGGCGGCGAAGTCACCATCGCCCGCGTCCACGGCTCGATCAAATTCCCCGCCCGCTTCATGCTCGTCGCCGCCACCAATCCCACCGCCAGCGGCTTCGCCCCCGCCGACCCCCGCGCCCGCGACAAATATCTCGGCAAACTCTCCGGCCCGTTGCTCGACCGAATCGACATCCACGTCGAAGTCCCCACCGTCCCCTACCGCGAGCTCACCAGCCGCCGCCCCGGCACCGACAGCGCCACCATCCGCCAACAAGTCATGGCCGCCCGCGACCTGCAACGAAAACGCTTCAAAGACCAAACCACCAACGCCGCCATGGACAGCCGAAAGCTCAAACAACATTGCGACCTCAGCGACGCCTGCCTGCTCTTAATGAAACAAGCCATGGACGAACTAGGCCTCAGCGCCCGCGCCTACGACAAAGTAAGACGCGTCGCCCGCACCATCGCCGATCTGGAAGGAACCGACCAAATCAATGAATCCCACCTCGCCGAAGCAGTCCAATACCGCCTGCTGGACAGGCGGTTTTGAGACTATTCGCCCACTCACGCCGCAAACGGCCTAACCCGAATATCGCCATTCGGCAATCTAGCGATAATATCCAACTCCCCACCAAGCGCATTCACGATCCGCCGCAACGTCATGATCTGCATATCCGATTGCTTCTCCAGCTTGGACAAGCTCGGCTGCTTGATCCCCAACGCCGCAGCGACTTCCTGCTGGCTCTTCCCGGACAGCTTCCGGATTTCGCTCAACAACAACTCCGCCAGCAATTCCTGCGTGCGGCGCGCGGCTCGCCGACGCGTTTTCTGCGTGGCGGTGCGCTTCACCAGTTCATCGAATGTCTTAGCCATGCCTACCTGTCTTTCTTCTGCTGCTTTTTGGTCTTGGCCAGATGCAAATCGTAAAGCTTGTCAGCCTTGGCGATCAACTGCGCATAAAACCGCTTCTGACTCACGCCCGCTTTATTGCCGCCAATCAGAAGGATCGCCGCCCGGGTCGGATCAAATGCAAAAGCAATTCGCAGGACGGCGGCTTTCGTGCCGGCTCGAAGCTCTTTCATGTTCGGATGCTTCGAGCCATTCAGTGTATCTGCATGCGGCCGTCCAAGTTGCGGCCCCATCAGTTTCAGCAAATTAACTCGCGCGATCACTTCCGACTGCTCTTCGCCCGACAAATTTGCAAACCAATGATCGAAATCACGGGTGGTGCCCACCTTCCACATTCTGAATATTATAGCTTATAGGCTATCTATCGTCAATTTCAGTTTTTGACCGCCTTCCACATTCAATCTGTTGATGCTGATGCTCCCACTTGCCCCCCGCATCTTCCTCATTACAATCCCGCCAGCATGGGAAGCTTGCGCATAGCAGCGGTGGCGGTAGCACTGGTTCTGGGACTCGCGTCGCTCGTACAGGCCGGCTCGATCATCCCCCAACTCTCCGAATTCAAAGACGGCCGCTGGCAAGTCGCCGAAGGCCCCGCCACCCAGCCCGCCGCCTACCAATCCGATCCACAGCTCGACGCCACCGAAGACATGATCAGCGCCGGCAGAAACAAAGAGGCCATCTCCCGCCTCATCGATTACCTCAAATACAACCGCAGCTCCCCCGTCCGCGACCGCGCCCTCTATCTCATGGGCGAAGCCCAATACCGTTACGGCGACCGCATCAAGGCCTTTTATTATCTCGACGAACTGCTCGACACCTTCCCCGCCAGTGATCTGTATTACCCCGCCCTTAGCAAGCAATACGACATCGCCGACTCTTTTCTGAACGGATACAAGCGGCGTGTGTTTGGATTTGTAAAGATCAGCGCTGAAGAAGAAGGCGTCGAAATGCTCTTCCGCGTCCAGCAACGCTCCCCCGGATCAGAGCTGGCCGAAAAATCACTCCTTCGCACCGCCGACTACTACTACGCCGATTCCCAGTTCGATCTAGCCGCTGACGCTTACGCCGTCTACATCCACTCTTATTCCCGCAGCCCCCTCATCTCGCGCGTGAAGCTTCGCCAGGCCTATTCAAATCTGGCGCAGTTCCGCGGCCTCAAGTTCGATCCCACGCCCGTCATCGACGCCCGCGCCCAGTTGCTTGCCCTCACCGCCGATTTCCCCGATGTCGCCCAGCAGGAAAACATCCCCGCCCTTCTGGATCGCATCGACGCAACCTTCGCCAAAAAGCTCTACGTGACAGCCGCCTTTTACGTCCGCACCCACGAGCGCCGCGCCGCAGCCTATATTTATTCGTATCTGGTCAGCGCCTATCCCGATTCACCCGAAGCGGCCAAAGCCAAAACCGAATTGCTGCACCTGCCCTCGCCCCTGATTGAGCCGGCAGCCCCAACCACAAGCCCGGTGGCAGGTGCGTTTTAATTTGTCCATGGATGATCACAAACAGACACAGATGAAAAACAAAATTCGATCCATCCCTGTTCATCTGTATTCATCGGTGCTTCTGATTCTCTGCGCGTCCATCCTTCCCGGATGCGGCTACAACAACAATGGCTACTCCCGGCCCGGCGACAGCCCCAAAAACCAGTGGTACCAATGGCGTTCGCTTTATCGCGACGATGTCCGAACCGTCTCCGTCCCCATCTTCAAAAACAAGGATTACCGCCGAGGCGTTGAGTTCACTCTTTCCAAGGCCATCGTCAACGAAATCGAGATGCGCACGCCTTACAAAGTCGTCCCCACCGAACGGGCCGACACCATCCTCGAAGGCGAGATCGTCGAGATCAAGGTTCACACCCTCAGCGAAGACACCAGCGCCGCCATCCCACAGGAACAGATTTACGACATCAAGGTGAATTTCACTTGGAAGGATCAACGCACCGGCGTCATCCTTTGCGACAGGAGCAATTTTGAGCAGACAACCAGCTATTATCCGACCCTCGGCGAAGGATAATTCGTCGGGTCACAGCAAGGCGTGGAAAAACTGGCCCTCGGCATCGTCCAGGAATTACAGGCGGATTGGTAAAAACGGAAGATTGAGAATTGACGATTGATCCTTGAAAATCGCCACGAGTCAGGTTTTTCAAGCTTCAATCCTCAATCCCTGATAGAAGGCAGGATCATTGACCATTGAGAATCGAAACTTGAAAATCTCGCCGACCCAGGGTTTTCAAGTTTCAATCCTCAATCCTCATCCTTGGCCCCTATAGGCGTTTTATTCCGCATTCACCCCCCGCCATGGTGGAAATTCGACCGTCCGCAACCTTATGATTCCCCGTTCGTAGTGCTATAGTTACAGTCTGCGATTGATTTGATTTTAAGTCGTCACCTGAAGGAAGTTACTTATGGCAGAGCAACGACCTGACCGCCAGCCCCGAAAAACCGTCCGACCCCCCTCCGGGCCCGGCGGAATGAAGTTCGGCCGCGGCATCTTTGGCTGGGTTCTCTTTATCGGCCTGGCCATCATGCTCTTCGTCCTGCTCAAAAATCAGCAGGTCGGAACGATGGATATGTCCTGGAGCGACCTCAAGGAAAAGCTCGCCAACAGTAGCATCAAATCCCTCAAAATCGAAAGCGACCAGATCAGCGGCGAATTCAACACACCGCAAGCCAGCGGCGGCATGACCTACACCAAGTTCGCCACCCCCGTGCAGCAGAACATGGTCGATTTCAACATGCTGCAATGGGTCACCGATCACCGCGGCATCGCCGACGTCAAAATCAGCAACAGCCAAAACCTCATTCTCCAGGTCGTCCTCCCCTTCGTTCCCTGGCTGCTGATCTTCGGCTTCGTCTGGTTCTTCATCTTCCGCCAGCTCCGCAATTCCGCCGGCGCGGGCGGCATGCTCGGCAACTTTGGCCGCTCCAAGCACAAGATCACCTCCAAGGAACACACCAACGTCACCTTCGACGACGTCGCCGGCATTGAAGAAGCCAAAGAAGAGGTGATGG
>DATAPK010000522.1:0-3910 GCA_036265245.1 Tepidisphaeraceae bacterium
ACGTTCAGATCGAACCGTCTGCGAAGAGATTCCATGAACTGGTGCGTTTCGGGAAACAGATACCCCGTATCCACCATCACGATCCGAATCCGCGGCAATACCTGCGTGGCCAAATGAATCAGCACCGCCGACTCCGAGCCGAAGCTCGACGACATGATCACCTCATCCCCAAACTCCCGCGCCGCCCAGTCCAGAATGCGAGGCGGATCCTGCGCCTCCAGCACCGTATTCACATCTTCAAGGTTGAGTTCTATGGTTGCCATAAACAATACCTGATGGAATATCCGAATAACGAAATCAGAATGACGAACGACCAAACCCGATTGGATTCGGTTCAACAACAGCTTCTACATTCCTGATTCATCATTGGTTCTTCCTCTAACTCAGGCGGATAAATATCCGCCCGATTCCAGGTACTTGTAGATGGTTTCCGCCGCCTGACGCACCGCCAGCTTTTCGGTTTCGATCAGAATCTCCGGCTTCTCCGGCGCTTCATAAGGATCGTCAATGCCGGTAAATCCCTTGATCTGCCCGGCACGGGCTTTCTTATAAAGCCCCTTCGGATCGCGCTTCTCCGCGCCCTCGAGCGAAACATGCACGTAGACCTCAATGAAATCGCCCGGCTTGCTGCCGGCGCGAACCGCATCGCGATCCTTTTTGTATGGGCTGATAAAGCTCGTAATCGCAATCGTCCCGCTGTCGGCAAACAGCTTGGCCACTTCGCCAATCCGGCGAATATTCTCCGCCCGATCTTCCGCGCTGAAGCCCAGCCCTTTATTCAGGCCCATGCGGATATTGTCGCCGTCCAGGCGATACGCATGCTTGTGCCGCTCCAAAAGAAGCTTTTCCAGCTCGCAGGCGATCGTGCTTTTGCCTGCCGCGCTCAGGCCGGTCATCCAGACGATGGCCCCCTTCTGCTTCAGCAATTTGTGCCGATCTTCGCGTGTAACGTCGCCTTCGTGCCAGGTTAGATTCGTGCCGCCAGTTCCTGTTGACATTGACAACTCCTTGATTTCCTACTAAACGAGCGGGAAAGTAGATATTTGATTCTAGGCAGTAAATCAAGCACCGACCAAAACCCCTTTGCAGGAGCAACAACGATGTCACTCGTGGCCCCCCACGGCGGAGAATTAGTCAATCGCATCCTCACCGGCGACAAAGCAGCCGCCGCCAAGACGGAAGCAGCGTCCCTTAAATCCATCAATTTGTCGAATCGCGAGGCATTTGACCTCGAAATGATCGCCATCGGCGCCTTTTCCCCCCTCACCGGATTCATGGGCGAAGCCGATTTTAAACGCGTCTGCACCGATTTGCGGCTCGCCAATGGCACGGTTTGGCCAATTCCGGTCATTCTCTCCCCCGCCGACGACGTCGCCGCCAAATTCAACGTCGGCGACAAAGTCGCCCTCAACGACCCCAAGGGCCGCCTGCTCGGCGTGATGAAAATCACCGAAAAATACAAGCACGACAAAGAGCTTGAGATCCCTAACGTCTACAAAACCACCGAAGATGCCCACCCCGGCGTGAAAATGGTGCGCGCCCAGGGCAACTGGAACCTCGCCGGCCCGATTGACGTCATCACCACCACCCACGAGCCGGAATTCTCTGATTATCGCGTCCCACCCGCCAAGACGCGCGAAGCTTTCGCCGCCAAAGGCTGGAGCACCGTCGCCGCCTTCCAGACCCGCAACCCAATCCACCGCAGCCACGAATATCTCACCAAGTGCGCTTTGGAAATGACCGATGGCCTGCTCATCCATCCCCTCGTCGGCGAAACCAAGTCCGACGATATCCCCGCCGAAACCCGCATGAAGTGCTATCAGGTGCTGGTTGATAACTACTACAAAAAAGATCGCACCATGCTAACCGTGATGCCCCTGGCCATGCGATACGCCGGCCCACGCGAGGCGATCCTGCACACGCTCATCCGCAAAAACTACGGCGTCACCCACTTCATCGTCGGCCGCGACCACGCCGGCGTCGGCAACTATTACGGCACTTACGACGCACAGACCATCTTCGATCAATTCGACATCCCCAAAGATATCGGCGTGACCATCCTCAAATTCGAGCACACCGCCTGGTGCAAAAAATGCGAAGCGGTCGTGTCGAGCAAAACCTGTCCTCACGGCCCCGAAGACAAAGTCGCCCCCAGCGGCACGAAAGTCCGCGAACTCCTCAAAGCCGGCGAGCGCCCGCCCCAAGAGTTCAGCCGCCCCGAAGTCGCCGATATCCTGATCGGCTGGGCGAAGGGGACGTAACCATTTGGCTTGCCCCCTAGTGCCACATATAATCCTGGGATGGTCACCCTTAACGCCCATTTTGACGGTAAGACTATCGTTCTTGATGAGCCGTTTTCGTTGCCATTACCTTCGGGCACACGACTGAAGGTCAGTGTCGAAACCGTCGATGAATCGCGGACCACAGTCCCTTCACCGCGCCATTTTGAGCCCTTAAATATTCAAATTGATCCCGAGCTTTCCAACGCAATCGCCTTAGACCCGGAGTTTAATGTCGAGGAATCATAACTATGGCTCTCGACCTTCCGGACGGAGCGGCCTGCTTCGTCGATTCCAACATTCTCTACTATGCCCTGGTCCCAACTCTCGTTGTTTCGGAACATTGTCTGGCACTACTGGAGCGCGCCATTGCCTCGCGCATTTCGCTATCCGTCAGCGCTATTGTCTTAAGCGATGTGCTTCATAAAGTAATGACATCTGAAGCAGCTCAACTTGCGAAACGGGATAGAATTGGAATCGTCGGATATCTGGGGAAACATCCAGAGTTCATCGCCCGACTTACAGAATATCCATTGGCAATTGAGCGACTGAGTTCAGTCCCAATGAATATGTTGTCGGTGGACGCAGAACTACTCCGCAACACAACGCGCCTTGCCATACAGCATCATCTGCTCACCAACGACGCGATGATCGTTGCGCTCATGCGTCGCCATCAACTCATACGGATCAAGATTGCTCCGCGCGCTCAAGATAGGGACAGGCGCAGACGGACTTGATCACCTCTGGCGTGAGCTTGCGATAGGCGTCGGTGCCGGCATCCAATAACGCGTCGTAATCTTCATAACTCCGGTTGCTCAGGTAGTGGCTGCGCAGGTAGTGCCACAGGTTCTCCACTGGATTCAGTTCCGGCGCGTACGGCGGCAAAAATAAAACGGTGATCCCTTCCGGCAATTTCAAATCCCGGCTCCTGTGCCAGCCGGCCTGATCCATGATCAGCACGAAGTGTTCATCCGCCTGGCGTTCAGCCTCCAGGATCTTCAGGAACGCGTTCATCGTGACGGTGTTGACATTGGGCGCCAGCAACGCCGCCGATTCGCCCGTCGCCGGCTCAATTGCTGCGTAGAGATAAACCCAGTCGTAACGCGTCTGCCGCACCGCACGCGGACGTGAGCCGGTGGGTGCCCAGATGTCGGTGATCGTGCCCTGCTGGCCGAAACGCGCCTCGTCCATGAACCAGACGCGTACTTTCCCGCCGTGTGGAGCGATCTCTTCTTTCACCGCCTGGACAAAAGGGGGGAGCTTGCCTGGAAGTCGGCGATCGCCTGCGGATCAGACTTCTCGTGCAGCGGACGCGGCGTGAGGCAGGAATATCCCAGCCGCCAGAGCAGGTCGTACGCGCCGCCCAGGCTGTACTTCACGCCGAACTCTTTCTCCAGGATGCGCATCACATCCCTGCCGCGCAGCGTGCAGACACCGTCTTCAACTCGTGCACCGGCATCCAGCCGCGCCCGCAGCGCCTCTTCCCGATCACGCGGCAGCTTGGGCGTGCGGCCGGGACGCGGCCTGGGTTGAATCGCATCGATCCCGCCGTCGCGATAGGCGTACGCCCAATCCTGCACGCTGCGTCTGGCCCGGCCCAGCGACTGGGCGATGTCGACCGCTTCCTTGCC
>DATAPK010000523.1:0-5590 GCA_036265245.1 Tepidisphaeraceae bacterium
TCTCCGCCATCAGTTGGAACGATGAATATCAGGACATGATCTCCGCCGCCGAGCACGCGCAGACGCGCTACGATTTTTTACTTCGCAACAGCCCAAACGATGAGCGCTCGCTCACGCAGGCTGAGCATGATCTCGGCGATGCCCGCCGCGCGGTTGAAGATTACGAGGATGATGCGCTCGATCTGGATGCTTATGTGCAGGAAGCTCGCCTGAGTTATCTCGCCGCACAGGATGCGCGAGACAAAGTCGAAGATGAAGCGTTTGCTAATGATGCCGATGTGACCCGCGCCCAGGTGCAGGTCGATCGCCTCGAGCAAACCATCAACACGCTTGCCGCCACCGCGAGCAATCAACCTCAGAACAGCTATCAGGAACCTCCGCCCGCCTACGACGACGGCGCATCCCAGCCGCTGCCTCCTGAAAATTACGCCTACGCCGCGCCGCCCGTCGAATACCAGGTCCCGGAAGTTTACGTTCCCGTGCCCAATGTCTATTACGCCGTGCCGTCGCCGTACGATTATTACGCCTATCCCACCGCCATCGTCGAAATACGCGACCGATATCATCACGACCATGACCACGATGATCGATTCGATCACAATCACCACGACGGCGATCACAACAACGATCATCACTCCGACCGCAACTCCGGTTCATCGCTCGCCAACCGATGGGATGGCCAGCAGCAGATGCGCAACTTGCAGGCCCAGCGCGATTGGCAGGTTGCCCAGATGCAGAACATGCAAAGCGTCCAAAACCAGCAAGCCCTGCAACAATCCTGGGCCGACCAGCAACGCCAGCAGAACATCCAATCGCGACAAGCCGCCTGGCAGCAACAACAAATGCGGGCTCAAAGCCAGAACCCAAACCAAAATCAAAGCCAAGGCCAAAACCAAAACCAGGCCCGCATGGGCCCACCCGTTCGCAGCAGCAATTCTCATTCGCAAGGCGACCCCGGAAACGGCCGACCCCATCGTTGAGTTCCTTCAATGAGCGAAATCATTTACCGCCTCGCCGCCTCCGATGACGTGCCATCCCAAACCCCTGTTTGACGCCCCGTTTAGCGACGCCGCTTGCGGCGTGTGTTCCGCGACCCCAAAATCCCCCCATGCGTGTCTTCATCATCGGCGGCACACGATTCATCGGCCCCTGCATCGCCCGGCAATTACTCGACGCCAATTGTGAAATTGCTCTATTCCACCGTGGCCAAACCGAATCGCCGCTGCCGCAAAACATTCAGCACATCCACGGCGATCTCAATCATCTCGATGAATATCGCCCGCAGATCCAATCCTTCCGCCCCGACGTCATCCTCCACATGCGCGCCTCTACCCGCGCCCAAGCCGAGACCTTCATGCGCACCGTGCGCGACATCGCCCCGCGTGTCGTCGTCCCCAGCAGCCAGGATGTCTATCGCGCCTACGGCCGCCTCCACAAAACCGAGCCCGGTCCCATCGACCCCACGCCGCTCACCGAAGATTCCCCCCTTCGCGAAAAACTCTCCATCCACGGCGAAGCATACGAAAAGAAATGGGTCGAAGAAGTGGTGATGAACGATCCTCAAACCGCCGGCACGATTCTCCGTTACCCCGCCGTCTACGGTCCCGGCGATTATCGTCTCTACGACCTCACCCGCCGAATGCTCGACAACCGCCCCGCGATCCTGCTGGAGAAAACTTTCTCCGCCTGGCGCTGGACGCACGGCTACGTCGAAGACATCGCCCACACCACCACGCTCGCCATCCTCAACCTCAAAGCCGCCACTCGAATCTACAACTGCGGCGAATCCATCAGCCCCACCTACTTGCAACGCGTTCAACAAATCGCCCGCGCTGCCAATTGGAATGGTAAGATTCTCACTTTCCCGTTCGACCAGATGCCCCCGCACCTTCGTGAGCCTCTCGCATGGGAACAAGATTGGCTTTGTGACACAACCCGCATCCGCACAGAACTCGGATTTAAGGAAAAGTGCGATTACAACGCAGGATTACGCGCGATGGTTCAATGGCATCGCGATCATCCCAAGGCAATCGATCCAAAAGAATTCGACTACGCTGCCGAAGACGCCGCGATCGCCGCGCTACGATAATTTCCGCGTCGCCCCTACACCGGTCGATTGACAACCTTCTCCTTAGGAATCGACGACAGTGCATTCGCATCCAAATGCAAATGCGCCTCCACCAACTCCGGCGGCAGGTGTGAAATCCACTGGCCGAGCGAAATATCCTGATAAAAATCGCTCTTAAACATCTCCAAAAATTCCAGATCCTCGTCGCCGGTATTTTCGATGTAGTGGGGGAGTGACTTCGGAATATATCCCACATCGCCGACTTGGAAATCCATCGTGCGCGCTTTCCCGCCCCCCTTGAAAATAGTTTGCCGGCCTTTCCCCTTGATGAAATACTGCCACTCATCCGCATTCGGATGCCAGTGCAATTCGCGCAATCCGCCCGGCTGCAATCTCACATGCGCCGCCGCAACAGTTGTCGCCGCTTTGAATTTTCCCGAATCAACAATCCGCACCTCCCCGCCTCGCGTCTTTTTATCCGGCGATTGCGCCAGCATCTGATAGCTGAACGACGTCGGCACATTTCCTTCCGGCCCAATCGCCGCCTTCTGATCTTCACTAAGCGATTTCGGCACCGGCGCTTCAAAAATATAAAGCTCATGCTTGGGAACCGAATCAAACGTCCCTTCCGGCAAATTGAAATTCTTCGCAAGAATGTCCTTCGGCGTGTGAGTGATCCAATCCGTGATGAGAAACGTATCAAATTCCGAAAACGCTCCGTCGTCAAAGACCAGAAGAAACTCACACCCATCCGGCCCCAGCCCCTGAATCGAATGCGGAATGCCCGATGGAAAATTCCACAAATCGCCCACGCCAACATCTTCGACAAACGCCCGCCCCGACCCATCCACGCCGGTGATGCGCGCCTTGCCATAAAGCATAAACGACCACTCCGCCGCCGCGTGCCAGTGCAGCTCGCGAACCGCTCCCGTCTCCAGCCGCATGTTCACGCCCGCCAGCGTTTTCGCGATCGGCAAATCCCGCACCGTCACCTGCCGCGCCCATCCACCTTTGGAAACTCGGTTATGCCCCAGCGAAAACGGATATTTGAACGTATCCACATCCCCCGAGTCGCTGCTGGGCGGCACATAAGAATCCGGATTGATTTCGGTGACTTCTTTATTCGTCGAAATCGGATTCGTTGGCTTCACGCCGGCGCTTGAATAACCATCCGCCGGCGGCGGAGATTGCGTCGCCGCCCGGGCAATCGTCATTCCGCCCGCCGTCACAATCGCCGCCGACCCAAGTTGCGCCAACATTTTTCGACGCGTCAGTTGATCGAAATTTTGCGGGGTGTTCATATTCGCTCCTGTAAGGTGAGAATGGTTGTGCAGATATTGTTCTACACACACAATGCGCAGGGATGGAACGGCAAATTTTGAGGTGAGAAATGATCGCCTATGACGCAACCACCAATCGAATCGGCATTCGCCGCCCCCGCGCCGAAGATTGCAACGAATTTATCAATCTGATCCGCGCCAGCACTTACCTGCACGATCCCTGGGTCGATATGGCCAAAACCCCCGAGCGCTACGAAAGCTATCTCCGCAGCCGCCAATCCACCACCGACGACGGCTACTTCATCTGCGAGCTCGCCTCAAACAAAATCGTCGGCGTGATCAACCTCAACTGCATCGTCCGCGGTTTTTTCCAATCCACCTATCTCGGCTACGCCGTCGGCGAGCCTTACGCGCGCCAAGGCTACATGACCGAAGGAATGAAACTCGTCACCCGCCACGCCTTCACCCAGTTAAGCCTGCATCGCGTCGAAGCCAACATCCAACCCGCCAACGCCGCCTCCATCGCGCTGGTTCGCAAATGCGGATTTCAAAAGGAAGGCTTTTCGCCAAAGTATTTAAGAGTGGCAGGAGAGTGGCGCGACCACGAACGCTGGGCGCTGCGGGCGGAGGATGAAAAGTAATTTCTGTAGCCGCGACGCCTGCGTCGCCTCTTTCTTCGCAATTTATAGTGTCAAAGCGACGCTGGCGTCACAGCTACAGATTCGGAAAGACTCTAATCACTCGGCGCAAACTCATTCCGATTGATCGGGCTCGCCTGGCTCAATTCGATGCCGCTGGTATCCACCTTCCGCGGGTGCTTCTTCGCACACTCGATGCACGTCGTCACCCCCGGCAGTGCTTCCAACCGGGCCGGCGAGATCCGATGCCCACACAGGCTGCACGCTTTACGAGAGAATTTATGTTGTTCGCACATGATGTTCACTCCCTATTTACGTTCCCTGCCGCCGCAGGTTTTATCGGGCTTTTTGTCGCGGGAATTTGGTTTCGCCCAGCCACATCCTATAGTGTCGCCCCGGAATTCAGATGCCTGATAAACCCCTGCGTTACGAGCTGCTCCACCAAGACCCCGCCACCCGCGCCCGCCTCGGCCGCGTGACCACCCGCCACGGCCATTTTGACACCCCCGCCTTCATGCCCGTCGGCACGCAAGGAACCGTCAAAGGCATCCTCCCCGATCACGTCGCCGCCACCGGCTCGCAAATCATCCTCGCCAACACCTATCACCTCATGCTCCGCCCCGGCGAAAAAACCGTCGCCGAACTTGGCGATCTCCACAAATTTATGTCCTGGCCCGGCCCGATCCTCACCGACAGCGGCGGCTATCAGGTCTTTTCCCTCGCCGACATCAACAAAATCGACGACGCCGGCGTCGTCTTCAAAAGCCACATCGACGGCAACATCGTCAAGCTCACCCCGCAGCGCTCGATGCAGATCCAAAACGATCTCGGCGCCGACATCATCATGGCCTTCGACGAATGCCCCGATCCCAAAAAACCCGTGGAATATCAGCAGCTTGCCGTCGACCGTACCTTGAGATGGGCCGAGCTGTGCTTATCCGCCCACGCCCGGCCAAATGATCAATCGCTCTTCGGCATCGTCCAGGGCGGCACCAATCAGGCCCTTCGCGAGCAATGTGCCGCCAAATTGATCGATCTCAATTTCCCCGGCTACGCCCTCGGCGGCCTCGCCGTCGGCGAGGGCTTCCAAGCCATGAAACAAGTGCTGGCTGACACAACCCCGCTCCTTCCGCCCGATAAACCGCGCTATCTCATGGGCGTCGGCTTCCCCCGCGACATCATCGCCGCCGTCCGCCAGGGCATCGATATGTTCGATTGCACCATGCCCACCCGAAATGGCCGAAATGCTTATGCCTTCACGGCTTCCGGCGCGCTCCGTCTCCGAAACAGCAAATTAACCCGCGACCCCAGCCCCATCGAACCCGGCTGCGACTGCTACGCCTGCCAGAACTTTTCCCGCGGCGCCATCCGCCATTTCTTTTTCGCCTCCGAGATGCTTGGTCCCATCCTCGTTTCCGTGCATAATATCCGATTCTACCAGCGGCTGATGGCCGACGTGCGTCAATCGATCCGCGACGGGCGGTTCGATGGCTTTTGCACCACCGATCCAAGGGCTCGTCTTGGACCCGCTGGAGAAATTGAGTCGGTTGACCTAAACCCGAATGACCAAGCCCCAATGACCAATCAATGACCAAACCCCAATG
>DATAPK010000524.1:0-4906 GCA_036265245.1 Tepidisphaeraceae bacterium
ACCCGCTGGGTATACTCCGCAAATCACCCGGGTTGGAGACGGCTCGCGAAAAGTTTTCGCCGCCGATGGCGCGAGAACGATTCTCCCCGTGGCTTCCGGCGGTCACAACATCGAGCAGCCGCCGGTGTACGTTATCTCCGCCGCGCCTGGTAAAACCAATTGGGACGACACTTCATACGCCGACTATGGCGCGTATGGCGGATGGAGCCACAGCGCTTATCGCACCGCCGTTCCCGGGAACGCGACGAATCCGGCGGCGCAGGACATCCGCATCTGGGCTTACCGCCACGGCACATCGAGCGCCTTCAGGCCTGCCGGTGCATATCGCATGAATCTTGTCTTTTTCGACGGGCATTGCGAAACGCTCGATGACGTGCAGGCCGCGAACCCGGCGTTGTGGATGCCGAAGGGAAGCATCATTTATCCCAAATCCGGCGCATCGGGAACGGTGGTGGCGGGAACCAAAACGGTGTGGAGCGATGTGGTCGCACGGTATTGCCCGAGGGTTTCGGGAACGAATGACCCGTGGACATCGCCGTGATCAAGTTGGTCGCGGTTTAACGGCGAGCAATGCTCGCCGCTTTATGAATCAAGGCGTTTCTTGAGCGCTTCCTGCACCATCTTGGGGTTCAGGCCTTTTCCGTTTTTCATCACCATACCAACCAGCGCGCCCATGGCTTGTTGTTTGCCGGCCTTGAAATCCTGGAGGGGTTTGGGGTTTTCGGCGATTACTTTGTCGATGGCGGCGTCGATGGCGGTGGTGTCGCTGACCTGGGTCAACCCAAGCTCGGCGGCTAATGCCTCCGGCGAGGCGTCGGCTTGGGCTAAGCGGTCGAAAATCGGACCGGCGCTGCTGGCGGCGAGTTTGTTTTGATCGATTAAGAGCGCGATCTCGGCGATGCGCTGGGGGGTGATGTTGATTTTGGTGAGGGGGACGGATCGCTCGTTGGCGAGGCGGCGGCCGTGGGTGAGGATGAGGTTGGCGACGCGGCGGCTGCCGCTGGCGGCTTGGAGGGCCTGCTCGAAAAAGTCGCCGGCGTCGCGATCGCCGGCGAGAAAGACGGCATCAGCGGTGGGCAGGCCAAGCACCTCGATGTAGCGCAAGCGCCGCACCGCGGGGAGTTCGGAGATTTGGGTTTTTAATTCGGTCAGCCATTCTTCGCTGACTTCGACGGGCACCAGATCGGGGTCGGGGAAGTAGCGATAGTCGCTTTCACCTTCCTTGAAGCGTTGAAAAACCGTGGCTTCACTGCCTTCATCCCAGCCGTAGGTGCTCTTCTTGCCGAGCGAACCGGTTTCTTCCCATTCACGGATTTGGCGTTGGATCTCGTAGCGCGTGGCACGCTCGAGCACGCTGAAGGAGTTTAAATTTTTGATCTCGGTGATGGAGGTTTTGTGAATCGTTCCGCTCTCGTCGGTGATGTGGACGTTGATGTTGGGCTCGAAGCGCATGTGGCCCATTTGCATTTGGCCTTCGGAGACGCGGAGATATTGGACGAGAAGCTGAAGCTCCTGGGCGAAGACGCGGACTTGCTCAGGAGAGGAGAGATCGGGCTCGGTGACGATTTCGAGGAGCGGCGTGCCGGCGCGATTCAGGTCGACAATGCTGTAGTCGATGCGGTATCCGCCGGGGGCTTCGTGGAGGAGTTTGCCGGCGTCTTCTTCCAGATGCGCGCGGCGGATGCGGACTTGCAGGGGTTTCCCGTCCGCTGAAGCGGACTCGCCGGAATAGGGAACCTCGAACATTCCTTCGTAGCAAAGCGGTAAATCGTATTGGCTGATCTGATAGTTTTTGGGGAGGTCGGGATAGTAATAGCTTTTGCGATCCCACTTGGTGTGGCGGGCGATTTTGCAGCCAAGGGCCAGGCCGACCATGATGGAATATTCGACCGCCTTTTTGTTCATGACGGGGAGCACGCCGGGCAGGCCGAGCACTTGGGCATCGACCAGAGAATTGGGCTCGGCACCGAAATTGGCGGCGCCGTTGGCGACGGCGGTGAACATTTTGCTCTTTGTTGCGAGCTGGACGTGAATCTCCAGTCCGACCAAGACCCGGTAACTTTTACAAATGCGTTTGGACAAGGCGCGCTCCGATAAAAAGGCCAAAGCGAATATACCGTCGGGGTTTTGAAAAAACAGACGAAATGGGGCAACACAGATGTGACAAGTCTCTGCCGATATTGGATGTACTATCCATGAACGCACTAAGGGAAAAACCTGTCGGGCAAGAGTTACCAGTCAAGCGAGGCGCAGAACGTCGCCGCAGCCAGCGAGAGCCGGTCGTAACGGTCGGCACGTTGCGGGCGGAAGGCGACGATCAGGATTCGGGCAGACAAGTGATTGTCGGCGATGTTTCGCTTCATGGCGTGGGAATGCGCACGAAATTCACGCTGGAGTTGGAAGAAATGTTCACGATCGAGATCGGGGTGGGGCCGCTGCATTTGACGTCGCGGTTGAAGGTTGTGCGGGTCAGGGAACTGCCTGACGGCACGTATGACATCGGCGGGCAGTTTTGCTGATGGCATTGATTTGTTGTGGAAGCCGATTGCACGAGGACGGCGACCACTGGCCGCCGTTTTATAGGACGTGATTTGGAATTATCTCTCCCCCTTTGGGGGACGATAACGTAGATATGAGAACCCTTCCGAGCACCGTTCCGACGCTTGAAGAGCGATCATCGGTATTAGAGATCGGCGACCGCCGGCGTCGGCCGCGCTTGCTGAGCCGAACGACGGGGTGGGTGTTTCTCGGCGACGACGATCATGCGCCGGCGAGAGAGATTCTGGTCGTCGATGTGTCGCGGTTTGGGGCCGGGTTTGTTTCTGAGACGCAGCTTGATGAGGGATTTGTGTGTCGAATCCGCATCGGGTTTGGCCCGCGACGGCTGGCTCGGCGATTAAAAGTGAAGAATTGCCGTCAGAATGATGACGGGACGTTTACGCTGGGCGGGGAATTCGTTTGATCGATCGGCCCACGAACCCGCGTTCGTGGCGATGATATCTGCACTGTTTCACACTACCATTACTTGCAATTTTCCGGGGCGAATTCCGTGCTTGCGCTCCAGCGCCAAATCGTGCGCTGCGTGATAGTGCTTGATGAGCACGGACCAATCGAACATTTCTCCCATGCGCTCGACACGATTGCGCATCTCGATGCGCTGGCGGCGATTTAACCTGGCAAAACCCGTGAGATAGTTGACGAGGTCTTCAGTGCTGTCGTCGAAGCTCTTGGCGCTGCGGTTGAGGACGAGCACGCCGCGATCTTCGTGATGGGGAACGTGGTGTTGGACGTAAGCGCCGAAGCCGCTGAGATCAGTGGTGACGGCGGGCACGCCGAGCGCAATGGATTCCATCGGCGTGTATCCCCAGGGCTCGTAATAACTGGTGAAAATGCCGAGGTGACAGCCGCGCACGAAATTGTCGTAATCCAGATTGAGCGGCGGGCTGGTCGCGGAGAGAAATTCGGGGTGGAAGACGATCTTGACGGGATCGTCGGCGGCGTTGAAGAGATGACGATGGCGAAGGTGACGGAGAACGGCGTCGCCGGCGTCGTCGTGAAGATCGTGCGTGACGATGGCGGGCTGGCGCGAGCTTCGCCAGACGTGCATGGCGCGCTTCAATCGCACCTGTGCTTCATCGGGGAGCAATTCATTGAATGACGGCATGCGTCCGGCGGTGGCGGAATGGAAAAGGCGCCGCCCGATCTGCCGCTCGATGTCGAGGCAGATGGATTTGAGCTCATCGTACATCGCCTGGCTCTGGAGCGTGCCGACGTTGATGTTGCGCGTAGGGGCGCGGGTGATGATGAAGGCGACGATGGTCGGCGGATCAGGCCAGGTGCGCAGGCGCTGGTTGAGGCGATAGAGCGACTCGATGTACATATCGAGGCCCTTGTTGCGATATTCGTATCGCCCGCTGGTGAAGAAATAGAGCGTCTTGTCGAGATCGAAAGTGTAGTTCGGGAAGAAATGCCCCATCACAAATTCGTTGATGCGGTCTTTGTATTCGCGATGGAGATTCTGGAATTCGTGCAGGGCGGCGAACTTCTGGATGTTGAGGCCGTTGGGGAGAATGGCGTCGGGCTGGCGGCCAAGGAGTTGCGCGGCCTCGCGCGCGGTGACTTCGCTGACGGTAGTGAAGACGGTGGAAGCGTGGGCGGCGGCTTTTTCGATCTGATGCTTGGCGAGGATCTGATATTTGGCGGCTTCCGCGTCACCATTGGTGTAGGGGAGATGCTCGTAAAAGTGAGGATTGTCGCCCGCAAGATAGCGGCCGAGCAAAGTTGCGTGGGTGGTGAAGACGGTTGTGACGGGCAATTGCAGATGCGCGATGCGCGGGACCGCGACGCCGCCCATCCATTCGTGGAAATGGGCGAGGATGGGGCGGTCGGTCATCACACTGGAAAGCTCGCGGAAGAATTCGGCGACGGTGAATCCGAAGGCGACGACTTCGTTGACTTCGCCATCGCCGGGCGGGCAATCGATGCCGTGATCCTTCCACATGAGATATTTGTCGTTGTGGAGTTGGCCGAAGCGGCCGCGGTAATCGAGAAGAATGACGCGCGGGCGGCCGGGGATGAGCCAGCGGCCGTAGTGGCAGGCGATGCCCTGGTTGCGGAGCTTGTCGAGGACTTCGCGGACGATGCCTTCGGTGGGCCTTTCCTCGAATTCCATTGCGGCGGTGGCGGGATTGTATGGGCCGATCAGGCAATAGTTGTCGCCCCAGCGGGCCTGCATGGCGACGGTTTTGGAGCGAAGAACGGTGTAGATGCCGCCGAGTTGCCAGCAGACTTCCCAGGCGACTTCGAAGAGCATGGGGGGATGGGGCGCGTGGATTGGCTCGGGGGGCGGCTGGGGGAGAATGGGGTCGGCGAGGTGTGTAATGGGGGGAAGGGAGGGGGATTTGTC
>DATAPK010000525.1:0-3758 GCA_036265245.1 Tepidisphaeraceae bacterium
TGCGGGTGCGGGAGTCGCCGGCGATCTCGTCCGGCAACATCTCGAACATCGGGTCGATGCCGACGCAGATGGGGGCTTTCTTTTCGGCGATGGCGGAGAGAAGGCGGTCGGAGAAGAGGTCGGACATGCGGCGCATAATAAGAAAAGTTGCCACAGAGGCACAGAGTGAATACAGAGGATTTTAACTTTGTGCCTGCCTCTGTGCTCTCCGTACCTCTGTGGCGTATCATCTGACAGGTGTCTGAAACGAATCCAACTTCTTCGCCGGCGTGGAACGATCAACTCCTGCAAAACCCGCATGCGGTGGCGGATAAGCGATCGCGCGTGCAGAAGATGTTTGCGAATATCGCGCCGAGTTATGACCTCAATAATCGATTGCACAGTTTGTGGATGGATCAGCGATGGCGGCGGAAGGCAGTGAAGCTGGCGGGATTGAAGCCGACGGATCAGATTGTTGACGTTGCAAGCGGGACTGGAGATTTGGCATTCGCATTTGCCGAGGTGCTTGGCGAGATTTGCAGAGGAAATCGAGGTGAATCAAACCAGGTGGGGATGAATGATCCGCTTCCGACACCAGTGATGGGCATCGATTTTACATTTGAAATGCTATTGCGAGCCCAGACCAAGACGCCTGACTGGTGGTTCCCATTTTATCGAGATGAGAAAGACCAACCTGTGCTCGGCGATACCTGGTTTCCGTGCGCGCAGTTTGTGAATGGGGATGCCCAGGGGCTGCCGCTTTCGGATCAGTCCGCTGATGTCGTCTCCATCGCGTTTGGTATTCGGAATGTGCAGGATGTGCCGACGGCGTTGAAGGAATTTCATCGTGTTCTTCGGCCAGGCGGGCGGGTGATTGTTTTGGAATTTTCGCTGCCGACGAATCGCATTCTTCGCGGCTTGTATAACTTTTATTTTCGCCAAATTCTGCCGCGCACGGCGACGTTGATCAGTGGGGATAAGACGGGGGCGTATAAATATTTGCCGGAGAGTGTGAATACGTTCATCGGCCGGGAGCAGATGGTGCAGATGATGGGGGATGCGGGGTTGGTGGAGGTGGAGCAGTTTCCGATGACGTTTGGGGTGTGCGTGTGTTATCGGGGTAGAAAGGCCTGAGAAAACGGGATCGGCTTTTTCTATTTTCAATTCTTTCGGCGGGTTCACGCAAGGCTTGTGATTGGGTTAAAATGGAATCAATGAACATCGTTACCGCCATCACCGGCGCCAGTGGCGCGTTGTACGCTCAGCGGTTTATTCATGGGCTGTCGGCGGCGGGGGTGCAGGTGCATCTGGTGGTTTCGCCACTGGGAAAACGGCTGCTGCACGATGAGTTGGGGATGGAATCGATCGATCTGGAAGCGCTGGCGGGGACGGATAATCACCACATTACGCTTTACAACTACAACGATGTGGGCGCGAAGATCGCCAGCGGGTCGTTTTTGCATGATGGCATGGCGGTCGTGCCGGCGTCGAGCAATACGCTGGCGGAGGTGGCGCATGGGATTGGGGATAATCTGATCTCGCGTGCGGCGGCGGTGGCGATTAAGGAGCGGCGAAAGCTGGTGATCGCGCACCGGGAGATGCCGCTTTCGCCGATCGATGTGAATAATTACAAGATTCTTTCGGACGCGGGTGTGATCATCGCGCCGTGCAATCCGGGGCTTTATCTGAATCCGACGAGTGTTTTGGAAGTCGCGGATTTTGTGGCGGGGAAGTTGATGGATTTGCTGGGGGTGGCGCATGCGTTTGATACGCGGTGGGACCCGAAGAAGGTGCGGCCGCCGCAGAATGTGGTGTAGGAAGAAATTGGCCACGAATGGCACGAATCAACACGAATGAGATATGTCACAGATTGCTTCAACTTTGCCGGATCATCCAAGCAGCATCGGCTCGCGTCTAATCATTCTTGCGGGTGACATCAAAATCAGCCACACCGTTTTTGCGATGCCGTTTGCGCTGCTTAGTACGTTTCTGGCGGCGAGACAGAAATGGGGTGGATTGCCGAAGTGGGGGCAGGTTGGATTGATTTTGGTTTGCATGGTGGCTGCCCGAACGGTGGCGATGGCGGCGAATCGGTTGCTGGATGCGGAGTTGGATGCGAAGAATCCACGAACGGCACGGCGGGCGATTCCGTCGGGCGCACTTACGCGAGCTTTTGTCGGCGTGGCGTTGTCGCTGTGCGCGATCGCGTTTATCGGTGCGACGGCGCTGTTTGGGACGTTCTATCACAATTGGCTGCCGCTGATTTTGTCCGTACCGGTGCTGCTTTTTCTGGGTGGGTATCCGTTCCTGAAGCGATTCACGCGATTGTGTCATTATTATCTGGGGGCGGCGCTGGCGCTGGCGCCGGTTTGTGCATGGATTGCGATTGCGGGGACGATCGATTTGCCGCCGATCCTTATGGCGTTGGCGGTGCTTTCGTGGACGGCGGGGTTCGACATTATTTATGCGTGCCAGGATTATCAGAGCGATCTTGAAGTCGGCGTTGTGTCCGTTCCGGCGAAGGTGGGGATTGCGAAGGCGTTGTGGATCAGCCGGGTGACGCATTTATTTTCGTTGTCGATGCTGGTGCTGCTTGGACTGCGCACGCCGGAACTTGGGATGCTTTATTTCGTCGGTGTTGGATGCGCGGCGGTGTTAATGGTGATCGAACATTCGCTGGTTAAGCCGAGCGATCTTTCAAAGGTGGGGTTGGCGTTTTTTACGGTCAACGGAATCATCAGCGTGCTGCTTGGCACGCTGGGAATCATTGATGTGTTGACGCGATAAAATCTATTGCCCGGGCACGACGCAGAGCAGCAGGGCGAGGAACATCGCCAGGCCGAGCATCACGACAAGTATTGAGACGAATTGCTCGTGACGGAGGTTGATTGTGTAGCCGCGGCCCATGGGGCGGTGGACGACGGCGCGGGGGTCTTCGGGGTTGCAGTAGAAGCCGCAGAACATGAAGCGGCGCATCTCCTGGGGATTGGAGAGGGGCTTTTGGTCTCGGTGCAGGGCGATATCCATCCAGGCGAGGATAAAACATCCGGCCGCGGCGATGGCGGCGATGGCGAGAAGCAGGCGGGCGATCTGATCGAACGAATTCATAACGCCTCCGATGCTGATGTCTTAGGTGCATAACCTGCGAGGGTCCGGTCGTCATTTTGGATTGCGGATTTTGGAATGGAAATAAGGTCTGGTCTTTTCTGCAAATCCAAAATCCAAAATCCGCAATCTAAAATTACCTACATTCGTGGGTCGTCCGCCTCCATGCCACCCGACTCAGCCAGTTTCATATCCTGAAGCAGATCGACGAAATCGGCGTCGTCGAGCTCGAACCATTCCGGGATTCCCGACGGCGAGCAGCCACGTCGTTCCGCCAGCGCGGCAAGAATCTTCTGCCGCAGGTCGGGGTCTAAGATCTCGCGAATGCGAACCATGCAAAGATAATAGACATTACAGAGACGATACCGCCAAGGTGAAAATTCCAACATGTGCAAAATCAGCAGGAATCGGTTGTAAAATGGGCTTAATCATCCCATTTCACGGTGGCGGTGTCGGACCATAATCCCCCAAACCATCCGCCGCAGCGAACCCAGCCTCGATGGATATTCCCGGCGGCGTCGCGGACGGAGACGTAATAAATGGTTTGATGTTTGGTGGATCGAAAGAAAAACGGTCCCCTTAGAAACAACTTGCGCTCACTGCTCAAAATCTGAAACCCATTTTCCTGCGCCCATTGGTTAAGAATCGAATGGGATCGAATGGTTCGCCAGACA
>DATAPK010000526.1:0-11561 GCA_036265245.1 Tepidisphaeraceae bacterium
GAATCCAGCGCGTCTGCCAATTCCGCCAAGAGGCCTGGCTGCTTCGAGCCGGGGACTTTAATGGATCGGCATTGGCTTTTCCACAGGATCAGGCATATCCGCATGATCCCTTTCGGCAGAACCGAATCGGCAGGTTAAGACATTCAAGCCGGTTGGAAGAGTTTCGGCAGGATGGGGATCAGGGAGAAGTGGTGAATTTCTGGCGGACCGAAGGCAGGCCGCCTGCTGTTGTTCGGGCGATTACACAAAATTCGTAATCGGTATTGGGATCCAATCCGGGAATATCGTCGGCGTGCTGCCGGAACGAGATGGGACGCGAAATCCAGGGAATGAAATCCTGGGGGGTGGGGTTGGGTTTCGTGAGCACCTTTCGCCATTGAACGATATAGCCGTTGACCTGATCGGAGTTGTCTTCCCAAACCAGATGAATGTGGTCGGATGTCGCGCGGGTTGATGCAGGGTTGATGTCAGGGACGGGGGAGACTTTGTTGATGCAGAGGGTGGTTGCGTTGAAATAGGCCAGATCATCCAACTGCATGTAGAGATCATGAACGCCGGAGGTTTTGGGGATGGGGAAGGTTTGATCTTCGTAATAGCCGCCGCCGCCGGTCCAGTTGGGGGTGAAGGAAGAGAGCTTGTTTTTGTCGGCGAGGCGATCGAGATAGAAGGTTAAAGTTTGCGTGGGAAGAAAAGCTTGTTCTGGAGCCAGATGAAGCGTGATGCGGTTTGAGTCTGTGCCGAAATCGACGGCGGAATATTTCACCCAGCCATATTTTTTGTCCTTGGCCATGGGGGGCGTGGAAGGCTGGACATATTGAGTGTGGCAAAGCCGGTCGGGATGCTTTTCATCCTGGACGACGCCGATCTCTCGTTCGTAATTGATGGCGTTGAATTTGACTCCGACGGGGCGAAGGTTGGACGCGCCGTAGGCCACGTCCGGGATGGGATCCTGGGCGAGGCCCTGGCCGTGCAGGGCGCTGACACGATAGGTGTTGAGCATGGGGTTGGGGGCGAGGTCGAAGTAACTGACGATTTGGTCACTGACTGGATCGGCGGGATGATGAGGGGGCGCGTCGGGGAGGCGGGTCCAGGTGGTTCCTTTGTCGAGTGAACGTTCGACGGCGAAGCCGGTTTCATCGTCGGAGGCGTCGATCCAGGTGAGGAGGACTTTGCCGCCGTGCCCGCTAGCGGCCAAAAGGCGAGGCGGCGCGGGGGGATCGCCCGGGCCACCGAATTGAATCCATTGAAGGTCGAGATTTCGATCGGGGGAGACCAGGAAAATGTTATGCGTGGTGTTCGGTCCGCCGGCGATGGTGAGGGGAGCGCTTTGTTGCAGGATGGCGACGGGTGAATCGGCATTGGATTCGATCACCCGGCGGCCGAGGATCGATGCTGCTTTGGTTGCGTGAGTGAAGTCGAGGGTGTGGTCGGGGTTGATGTTGCAATCGAGCCAGATGTCGAGTGCTGCGGTGGATCGCCACTGGAGCGTGGCGTGATCGGCATTTCGTCGGAAGGCGACGTTCTGGAATTCGATCCACTGGCCCGAATGCAAATTGTTGAACAGCATGCCGTCGCGACTGATCTGGGGTGCGGCAGCGTCATTCCAGACGACCTGGTTGATCGCAAAGGCATCGCGCGAGGGATGAATGACGGCGGCGCTGACATAGGGAGAGGATGAAAAGGCGTTGCAGGCTTGGATGCGATATTGCGGCGCGAAGCCGGAGGGCGTGACCCAATAAAGGGGATCGTCGAATTTTGTCTCGCCGGGGCTGGTTTCGCCGATCGGCCGCCAATGAGCGCCGGCGTCGATGGAGCGTTCGATGCGAACGCGTGATGAGGGAGCGACGGCATCCCACTTTAGATGAAGGCCGACCGGATCGACGGTGAGATTGGCTGGAGGATCGGGGGCGGGAAGCGGTTGGGTGGCGAGATAATTCTGGGTGATGCGTGCCCAGGGCAAGGCGGGATCGAATTTGTGTTCGCCGCCCCAAAGAATGGCGCCGTCGGCTTCATTGCGACATTCATCGAGAATGGCCTGCCACTGATCGCCGCCGATGAGTTCGTGGCGGGGAATGTGGGCGGCGAATTCGAAATATTCGGGCCAGATGAAAGGATAGACGGGCTTGTTCAATCGGCGGGCGTTGCGAATCTGCAGAGACATTCGCGCGCCGAACTGGCTTTGATCGATGGTGTCGGAGTAAAGCACCGGGGCGACGAAATCGAGGGCATCGATCAGCGGGGCGCAGGCGTCGGTTTGGGCGTCCCATTTGTCGAGCACGCCGGGGTCATCGAGCGTAGATTCCAGCGGCGCGCCGGGCGGAGCCGGGCCGAAGACGCCGAGTTTCAAATCCTTGAATTCGGGATGATCGGGATAGCTGGCCCACTCCTGGCGAATGGCGCGGACGACGGCGAGCATGTCCTGCCGGCCTTTGGGTGTCTGCAAATCCATCTCCCCTTCCTGGTCGACCACCAATCCCTGGGTTGGGTGAACGAGTTGGAGGCGGCCTTTTGCATCACGGATGGGGGTGTTGAGGCGATCGTTGATGAGAATTCCGGCGGCCTGCCGGGCGAATTTGCGCGCTAATTCCAGATCGGGTTTGCCATCGACATAGCCGATCGGGGAAACCATTGTGAGAGATGGGATACCGTATTTGCTGAGATCGGGATTATTTGGAAACAGCGTGCTGTAGAGCTTGAAGGACTTTTCGCCGGTTGCAGCGTTGGCGGGTTGCGAAATCAGGCCCAGCAATGCGACGGCGAACAGCAGGATTAACCGCATGGTCATTTCAATTATCCACGATACGCCCTGCTTTGACCAATTGGCAAATTGAGATTACTTATGGTTCTGGCGATGCAGGGCAATCGCATGCACGCCGTACTGGACCGGAACCTGTCGCCGTCGATCTTTGATCGAGAACAGAGGCGACGCAGGCGTCGCGGCTACAGAATGGCATGTGCGATGGAGTCGAAACCGAACAATTTGGAAGCTGCTTCGACGAGAAGCATTGAACCGCGTTGGCCGGCGCTGATGGGCGTGTTGGTGGCGGGGACGGTTTATTCTTCGCTGCCCGGCGCGTTGGCGATTGGGCCGCGGTGGTTGCTGTTTGCGATCGTCGTGGTGCTGGGGTTGGCGAATTCGTTTATTCATCGCCGGGGGATGCATGGGTTGAATACGATTATTGGTTATACGATCGAGGTTATCGTGACGGTGTTTTTGTTGTGGTCGGTGGTGATGCTTATCACTGGATTGCCGGGGAATAAGGTGGCTGCGTCGCAGTTGCTGAGGTCGGCGGCGGCGATGTGGGTTTGTAATGTGGTGCTGTTTGCGCTGTGGTATTGGCGGCTGGATGCGGGTGGGCCTTATGCGAGGCATAAACGTGGGAAGCATACGGAGGGGGCGTTTTTGTTTCCGCCGATGACGAATGACGGGCATGAGATGGTGGATGAGGATTGGATTCCGCACTTTGTGGATTATCTATTTCTTTCGTTCAATACGAGCACGGCCCTATCGCCGACGGATACGCCGGTGATTTCGCGGTGGGCGAAATTGCTGGTGATGGTGCAGGCGTCGATTTCGTTGACGCTGGTGGCGGTGCTGGCGGCGCGGGCGGTCAACATCATGTGACGGATCAGGAAATCCCCGATTCAATCCGGTTTGCGTGAAATATATTCTCCTGACAGTCGGAGGATATAGCATGGGTGCCTGCGGAGTGGATGTTTCGTTGCAGCGGAAGACGCTCTGCACGTTTCGATTGGAGGAAACGCAGGCTGAATCCGTGTCGCTGATGGGCAGTTTCAACGGATGGTCAACGACGGCGAACCTGATGCAATATAAAAACGGGGGGTGGGAGGCGCGGGTCTGGCTTGAGCCGGGCAAGCATGAATATTGCTATTTCATTCTTGAAGAATCATGCGATTCATGGGGTGGGCTGAGGAGTTCGCTCATTCAGATGGGGCAGAGGTTTAATAAAATAATCGAGCTTGAGGTTGTTAGCCCTCCTTCCGATTCGTCCGCTAATAAAATGCTGACGATTTAGTCGTCCTGCATCATGTCGCCCGGTTTCATCACCGATATTGTTTTTACAGCACCTTATCCAAAATTGAGGCTCGATGAGATGTCATCGAGAAGGTGATTTTTGAGACCGGGCCTGATGAAAATGGGAACTGAACGCAAAACGGATCGGGGCGGGGTAGCGCCGAAAGTCGGCGGGCGGGTGATTGAATTTCAATCATTGGAATGCCGGCGATTGCTTGCGCTTTCGGTCACGCCGTATAACCCGGGCTCGGCGCTGAGCCAATTGACGGGCGCGCTGGTGACGCCGAGCACGGGGATTAGCGTGACGGGTTCGAGCTTTGTGGGGGAGAATGGGCAGGCGGGAAATTTTAGTGGGTTTTCGGAGACTTCCGGGGCGACCACGCTGGCGATTGGGGACGGGATTATTCTGACTTCAGGGTTGGCGACGAATGCGTTGGGGCCGAATAACAGTAGCGGTGCCGCGGCGGCATGGGGAGATGCGGGGGATGCGAATCTGACAACGCTCGTGGGGACGCCGACGTTTGATGCGAATTCTCTGACACTTCAGTTCACCACATCGCCGGGCATTAAGTCGATTGGGTTTAATCTGATTTTCGGAAGCGATGAATTTCCGGAATTTGTCGGGTCATTTAACGATGCTTTTGGGGCGTATCTTGATGGAACGCAGGTCAGCAGTGACGGCAATGGGAACCCGCTGAGCGTGAACAACAATTTTTTCACGTTGAATAATTCGGGCGGGCCTGTTTCGGGGAAGACATCGGTGGCGATGAATTTGCAGTATGACGGGCTGACGCCGGAGCTGCATACGCAGGCGACGCTGAATCCGTCGATTACGACGCATACGCTGAAACTGGTGATTGCGGATGCGGTGGATAGCACGGTGGACAGTGGGATTTTTCTGTCCGGGCTGGCGGGGAGCACGTTTGATCCGGGTGGGAACTCGACGGGGGTTCAGGGGACGAATGGATCGTTTCAGTTCGATCAATCGAATGTCTCCGCGGCCAATACGGCGGGTACGGTGGCGCTGACGGTGGATCGTGTGGGCGGGTCAACGGGAGCAGCGACGGTTGATTATTCGACGGCGGACGGGACGGCTTTGGCGGGGAAGGATTATACGCAGACCTCGGGGACGCTGACTTTTGGTAATGGGCAGACCAGCGCGATCATCAATGTGCCGGTGATCGCGAATGCGGGGGCGGCGGCGAGCACGACATTCACGGTTTCGCTTGCCAATGCCACGGGCGGGGCGACTTTGGGCACCAGCACGACTTGCACAGTGACGCTGACCAACGCGCGTTCGCTGGCGCAGTTTGCGGCGAGCAGTTATTCGGTTGCGAATAATGCGGGCAATGCAACACTTACGGTGACGCGCTCGGGAAATACGTCTATCGCGGGGCAGGTGAATTATGCGACGGCGGATGGCACAGCGCATGCGGGTGTGAATTACACGGCGACGAGCGGCACGCTGAGTTTTGGCGTGGGGCAGGCCAGCAAAACGATTACGGTTCCGCTGAATGCGGGGGTGAATGCGCCGGCGTCTACATTCACGGTTACGATTTCCAATCCGGGCGGAAATGTGGTGTTGGGTTCGCCAGTTTTGGCTACGGTGACGATTCACGCCGCGCCGGTTGGGCATCCAGATAGTTACAGCACGTTGGAGGATAAGACGCTCACGAAGAATGCGGCAGCGGGCGTGCTGGCGAATGACACGGATGCGGATCACAACCCGCTGACGGCGGCACTGGTGAGTGGGACGGTTCACGGCGCGCTGGCGCTCAGCCCGGACGGCAGCTTCATTTACACGCCAGCCAGCGGATATTTTGGCAACGACAGCTTTAGCTATGTGCCACTCGATGGCGCGGTCAGCGGGAACGTCACGACCGTTTCTTTGATCGTGAATGCCGTTGCGGATCATTTGGTTTTTATTCAGCAGCCGAGCAATACCATCGCTGGTCAGATCATGGCGCCGGTGAAAGTGGAGGTGGTTGATGCCCACGGCAACCTCGTGACGACCGACGGTTCTTCGATCACGCTCGCAGTCAGTGGCAAGGCAACGCTTGGTGGGAAAACAACAGTGAAAGCGATTGGCGGCGTGGCGACGTTCACGAATTTATCGATGACGCAGGCGGGCACATACATACTGAAGGCCACCGACGGTGTATTGGGCAAGGCATCGAGCAATTCGTTTGTGATCTCTCCAGGCACCGCGAAGCGGCTGGTCGTTCAGGAGCAACCCAAGACCGGCAAGGTGAATCAGATACTGGGGACGGTTGCGATCGCGGTGGAGGATGCGTTTGGCAACGTCGTGTTGACGAACCATTCGAACGTGACGGTTTCGATGCAAGCCGTCGGCGTTTTGCCGAAGGGTTCGGTGCTGTCGGGAACGAAAACGGTTGCGACGGTAAATGGCGTGGCGATCTTCAGTAAATTGTCGATCAACAAAAGCGGAATTTACACGCTCACAGGGACGGATGCGGGTTTGGCGAACGCGGTTTCTGCTCCGATCAGGATCGAGGATGTGCCAAGTCTTGTGTCCATTATGAAGAGCACGACCACGACGGCGAAGATTAAAAAGCTGAGCATTTTGGGAACGGACACCGGCGCGCTGGGTGAGGGCGATCTGACGTATACGTGGTCGGTTGCCAAGGGGCCGGGCGGAACGAATTCGATTACGTTCGATGATAACGGAACGAACACGGCGAAAGACACGCCAGCGCGGATTCACACGGCGGGCATTTATCACCTGGATTGCGTGATTACCAACAAGCAGGGAATTGCGGTGATGGGATCGGTGACGATCACGGTGAAGCAAGTGTTGAGCAGCTTTCGGCTCTCGCCACATCACAAGATTATTCGGGCGGGGACATCGGTTCAGTATAATGGAGTGGAGTTGGATCAATTTGGGCACGCGATGCACACGGCGCAAACGGTGACTTACGCGGTGCTGAGCGGGCATGGCTCGATTGACCAAAACGGATTGTTCACAGCAAGCCGGAAGCCGGGGCATGTGGTGATTCAGATCAGCGTGAATGATACGGTGGGCGTGGTGGGGGCGAGCGTGGTTTGACGAGCGAGAACGATTGGGGCGATGACGTGGCGCGTCGATTAAGGAAGAACGCTTTGCGTGATCGATTTTTCGTTGCGATGTTTAATCGTGGTTGTGACGGCTGATTGGAATTGGGGCGGGATCTGAATATTGAATTCGCCAAGTTGCCGCCCTGCTGCTGCATTTCCTTCGGTGTCCCAGATATGGTTATCGCGGACAAAAATTGTGTATGTGCCGTTCTCGGCTGAATCCCATGCCCCGTTGGGCGGAGCAACGGTATAGGTGGCGGTGATGATGCCACTATTGTGATGTTTGTTGATTGAGATGAGCTTGGCGGTATGTTCGGAACCATCGGGGAAATCGACGACGACATCTCCGCTACCGAGGGTCTTCCACGCGACGCTCTTGTCGTCCTGCCAGGTAATACTGAATCGATAGCTTGTAGATTTGGATGTTCGGAGTGGTTGTGCCTGGAGGGTGCCGGTTGGGGAATCGGTGTCCTGGAGTTTGACCAGGGAGGAAGCCCCCTGCTTTTGAAAAGCGGCGAGGATTTGGCCATCGTTAGTTTGAATTTGGGCCGAGATAGAGTCTAAGTTTGCGGTGTCGATTGGGAAAGATTCCTGGTTTCCGGTATTGGGGTCGAAGCGGATCAATGTCGAAGCGTCCGTTTGTATGAAAAGCTTGCCATTGGATTCCTGCAGGGTCGACAAATGCGGGCCAGAAATTCCTTTGATGAGCGGGGTTTCCAGGATTTTTCCTTTGGTTGTCAGTGTGTCAGCGAAGGCGTCGAAGAGTCGATTGTTTTGGGTATCGTTACTTTCTTCCAGCAACCGGACAAAATGAATGGATGCCTTGGGAATGGCGGGAAGTTGGGCAGAACCTGATTGGAGCCAGCCGGTTGAATCTTGTAAATTGTCTGTTGGAAACGACGAGTCGATCGAGCCATCCCTGTTAAACGCGTGTGCGGTTATTGTAGATCCAATATCAGTTTCATCAGGCAGAGGATCAGAAAAATCCCTTTCTCCCTCCACGTCAAGCAGATAAAGGAAGGCGTGATTGGGCAAAGGGAAGACCGCCTCATTGCCAACACCACTACTGCTGACAAAATCAACTTCATTATCGAAGGCTGTTTCCCCGACCGTCGCGATTCCGATTTGATTGAATGTTTTGTCGATGGTTCCATCATTGTTCAGCACGACAATGCCGATTGGAGTGCTAAAATCCTCGAAGCCGTTACTGATGCCATGAAGATTGCCGCTCACGATAATTCTGCCGTCGGGGAGGGAGAAAACATGTGCGACTGAAGTTAAAGGAATATTCACTTTGCCTTTCAGTCCGAATTTTCTGTCGATTTCTCCTTTGGTGTTAAACCGAAAGAGACGAGAGCCGGTGATGGATGGGATATTGATGGCCACCAGCAATCGATCTTCGCTGTCGAGCGCATTGGCAACGATCTCGTTGTTCGTTCCGCTCACAAGCGATTGAATATTGGTTTGGCCGAAAGTGGGATCAACCTGCCCGTGAGGCAAAAAACGCTCTGCAAAGGGAGCCTTGTTTTCTGTTCCGATGGCGAGAATGCGGCCATCAGATTGGTCAAAGATTTGATTGATCTGGACGCCGGTGGGAAATGACACGATGCCGGCGTCGCCGAAGGATTTGTCAATTTGTCCCGCGTTCATCAGAAAGCGCGATTCCAGGATTTCGATTGTGCAGCCCGATCTTGTCATATCTGCCCCGAGTAAGAGTTGAGCGCGTGATCATCTTTCCACAGTGCCCGTCAAAGATGAAAAGCGATATTTATACACAAAGTCGCCGCCAGGAATCGGCGATTTCATGTCGTCGGTTTTTGCCAATTGGAAATTCTACCAAAGTCTACTTGACTTTTGGCCAATTTGCCGATTAACTACATACTCATGCAGCGGTCCTTCCGACTTTCTCTTGCGAACAGCTCGGCTCTTCTGGGTCTTGAGCTTACGCTTGTACGATCGTAGGGACCGTCTGCCAAGATGATTTCGAGCGGCCCTGCGATCCTTCGATCGCGGGGTTTTTTGTTTTATGGGTTTGGAAAAACGCGGTTTTGCAAACCGCGGTTAAACGTGGAGATAGTTATGGAAACGGTTCGCATATTTGATACGACGTTGAGGGATGGAGAGCAGTCGCCGGGGGGTACGTTGACGCAGGCGGAGAAGGTGCAGATTGCGCGGCAGCTCGAGATTATGGGCGTGGATATTATTGAGGCAGGGTTTCCGATTAGCTCGGATGGGGATTTTGAATCGGTGAAAACGATCGCGGGGGAGATTACGAAATCGACGGTTTGCGGACTGGCGAGGTGCACGCCTAAGGATGTGGCGCGGGCGGGAGAGGCGATTAAGGGGGCGGCGAAGGGGCGGATTCATATTTTTTGCGCGACGTCGAAGATTCACCGCGAATTCAAATTGAAGAAGGGGAAAGAGGACATCATTCGCATCAGCGTGGAGTCGATTCAGCAGGCGAGGGAATATACGGATGACATTGAGTTTTCGCCGGAGGATGCGAGCCGGACGGAGATGGAGTTTTTGGAAGAGATCACGCAGGCGGCGATCGAGGCGGGGGCGACGACGATTAATTTGCCGGATACGGTGGGATATGCGACGCCTAAGGAATATGGGAATATTTTTTCGCACATGATCGCGAAGCTGCCGATCATCAAGCAGAAAAATGTGATTTTATCGTCGCATTGCCACAACGATTTGGGGTTGGCGGTGGCGAATTCGCTGGCGGCGGTGGAAGGCGGGGCGCGGCAGATCGAATGCACGATCAACGGCATCGGCGAGCGGGCGGGGAACGCAGCGCTGGAAGAGATTGTGATGGCGCTGCGCACGCGGAAGGATCATTACAAAATCGATACGCGCATCGATGCGACGAAAATTTATCTCTTGAGCCACATGGTGAGCGCGTTGACCGGGTTGACCGTGCAGCGAAACAAGGCGATCGTCGGCAAGAACGCGTTTGCGCATGAATCGGGGATTCACCAGGACGGCATCCTGAAATACCGGGAAACGTACGAGATTATGGACCCGGCGAGCGTGGGGATTCTGAAATCTTCGTTGGTTTTGGGGAAGCATTCGGGGCGGCACGCATTTAAGGATCGTGTGCAGCAGTTGGGATACAACCTGAGCGATGAGCAGATCGAAAGCGCGTTTGTGAAATTCAAGGCGCTGTCGGATAAGAAAAAGGAAGTGTTCGACGAGGATATTGAGTTGCTGGTGGACAGCCACATCGACCTGGCGACGGGGTTGTGGGAGTTGGAGAGCGTGCAGATCACCAGCGGGACGAACACGATTCCGACGGCGACGGTGCAGTTGAAGGACAGCAATGGGGAGAGCCTGCGCGATGCGAGCATTGGCGATGGGCCTGTGGACGCGATTTATTCGGCGATCCAGCGATTGACGGGCGTGCGGTCGCACCTGGCGGATTATCGCATTCGCGCGGTGTCGAAAGGGACGGAGGCGCAAGGCGAGGTGACGGTGGAGTTGGATCACGACGGGAAGAAGGTGCGCGGGCGAGGCGTGAGCACGGATATCTTGGAGGCGTCGGCGAAGGCGTATCTGGCGGCGATCAATCGGCTGAGGAGTTTGAGCAATCGGGAGAAGTTGGTGACGCAGGCGAGCGGGGTGTAAGTGGGATAGTGTTTTTTGATTTTTTGTAGCCGCGACGCCTGGTCGCCTCTTCTGTTTATTTCCGAAAACGGCGACGCAGGCGTCGCGGCTACAGTAGAAGATTGCCTATGCCACCACTTCGGTGACTTCAAACGCCCTTCCCTTCGATTTCTTCCTTGGCAAAATACAGCCGACGATGACGACCCCAACAGAAGCCAAGATGAACCAAGCCGGAACGACAGCGATTTTGACAGGAGTCGCGCTCAGGAAACGCCACTGAAATGTGCGAAATGAAAAGCCAAGAAACGACCAATGCGCAATTCCTGGCAGGGGATGAGCTCCGAGTGAATCATGAGTCAGTCGCCCTGATGCGAAGGGAACGTCAGCGGACTGCATTATGAGATAGCCAGCATCCGTTTGAATTTCAATTACCTTTGTGCCATGCAGGCGGATGTCCCAAATATCGGCAACCGTGTAGCTTCTTATCCAAATTGCGGCCGTCACAATACACAGCAGTATCAAAGACGCCACGAAGATGGTTCGACTTACGCGCATCATCGATACAATTCTAAGCGAACGAGGGACAAATGCTCTGATATTTTGCAGACTTGGCGGGAGACGTTAATAATGGTGCCGCGAATTATGGTTCGGATTCATCTATCTGGCGGAGTGATAAAACAATGACTTGGCGAAATGCGGTGGCGGCGGCGGTGGTTGGGGTGGGTTGCTTGTTCATCTCTCGTGCTGCACTCGCGGCGACGGGGACACTTGATATTGATGTGGACAAGCCGGGGGTGGCGATTCCGGGGAGTTTTTATGGGTTGATGACGGAAGAGATCAA
>DATAPK010000527.1:0-8763 GCA_036265245.1 Tepidisphaeraceae bacterium
CTTGTCATACGACGCGCTGTTCACGATGGCCGCAGCCATGGTGAGACAACTGCTCACCGTGTCGTATGCGCGGAAGACGATCCGCTTATCCTCCTGCAGATCGCGGTTGTATCCGATGGGCAGGCCCTTGAGGATGGTCATCAGGGCAAACAAATCGCCATAGACATTCCCGCATCGCCCGCGGATCAGCTCCAGCATGTCCGGGTTCCGCTTCTGCGGCATCATCGAACTGCTGGTCGTGTACCGGTCGGCGATTTTGATAAACGAAAACTCGGTGGACATATAAATGATCCACTGCTCGGCCCAGCGGGAAAGGTGCTGGGCGACCATGGCGCAGCAATACACAAGATCACATGCGGCATCGCGAGATGCGGTTCCTTCAAGCGAACTGCTATCGCGAACTTGAAATGGATCGTATTCATATTCTCCCGGCGTTGGTTCTCGTCGTCCAACACGACGACTCCAATCCGCATACGACTCGCTTAATTCCTGTTCTGTCGGAACGCCAAGCCCTTCCAATAAATTCTGCGTGATCCGACGATCCAGCGGCAAAGTCGATCCAGCAATCGCGCCCGAACCCAGCGGAAACGTTGCGTATAGAAAGCTATCTTCGCCTAGCAATTTCTCAATTCGATCTGAGTCCTGGGAAAACATTTTTGCCCAAGCGAGTAACTCAGCACCAGCATAAATCGGTTGAGCGCGCTGAAGGTGGGTAAAACATGGCATGACGACGCTACTGTTTCGTTCGGCAGCCGCGACAAATGATTTTGTTACCGCATAAAGGTTGCTTATCAACGATAATGCGGATGACTTGCACCAAAGTAACAAATCCGTCGCCACCTGATCATTCCTGCTCCTGCCCGTATGCAGCTTCTTCCCCGGCTCGCCGATGCGTTTGATCAGGGCGTCTTCGATGACCATGTGGATGTCTTCCAGGCTTTGGTCGAAGACAAAGTTCCCCGCCTCGATGTCGCGTTCGATTCCCTTCAGCCCCTCCACAATCGCATCCCGCTCGGCGTCGGTGATCAGCCCCACCTTGGCCAGCATCGTCGCGTGCGCGATCGACCCGGCGATGTCATGCTTATATAGCCGCCGGTCGTAGCTGATGGATTCGACGAAGGATTGGGCGAGGGCGTCGGTTGCTTCGGAGATTCGCGCCTGCCAGGATTTCTGAGGGGTATCTGCCATGCTATAGAGTGTAATTCCTAACCCGTGTAGCCGCGAGCTTGCTCGCGTTGGTTATAGAATCTAAGACGCGAGCAAGCTCGCGGCTACACGGATCGATAAGGCGTCACAAACCTCCATTTTTGCCGCGCCAAGCCCTCTTTGTCCGGGTGTCTTTCGACATAATCAATCGCATTGGCCAACTGCTGCTCATCATTGATAAACACCGACCAGCAACTTTTCGCCCAGGCGGTCGGCACCGAATCATACGCCCGCATCGGATGCGTCCCATCTTTTTTCATCTGCGTTGTTGCCCGCGCCTTAAGCACCGCCACAATTCCTTCAATGTCTCGCTCCTCGTCGCGTGCCGAAACAATATGAACATGATCAAATCCAATCGCACATGCATGAAATCGAAATCCAAATTCCTCGCATGCCCGCGCAAATCCTCGTCCGATCGATTCCCGGCATGCTTCATCAAACCGCGCCAGTGGATATTTCAAATGTTCCTTCATCCCCCGCCGAAAAATCACATCGTGCGGATCGTGAGCATACGACCGCTTAGCCGTGACCTTGGTCGCGCTTCCCCCGAATCGAAACAGCTCCCACGAATGCACAAACTCCGACCAGGATCCCCGCGGATCATTCGGCAACCAAAAACCATAAGCGCTGAAAATCACATGATACCACCGGACCACGTCATCTCCGTTTAGCCGCGAGCTTGCTCGCGATGGTTTTAAATCTAACACGCGAGTAAGCTCGCGGCTAAACACTTGCATCTTTACCGAACTTAACACCCAATTCTGCGTAACCTTGCAAAATCAATCGTTCGCAGCAAATTTCCTCTAGCGAATTTTGCGGAAATCCTCTATCCTGCCGTGCAATACAAGTCTTTTAATTCATCAAAACGTGGGAGCAAAAATGCATCGCCAACCATTCCGGCGACGCCCAAGTCGCTGTTGGACAGAACCTTTTGGTCAAAAGAGTCTGCTGGCCGCTGCCGCGATTTTGGTGCTCAGCACAACCGCGCGCGCCGATGATTACTTTATCAACACCGCCGGCGGCGATTGGTCTACCATCTCCAACTGGAACGAAAACGCCCAACCGAATTCCGGCGAAAACGCCTTTCTCGGTTACGACATCGGCGGCGTCACCTTCGCCAATCCATCCGGCGTGACCGTCACCGACAGCGGCCCGAGCACCAAGACCATTCAATCGCTGTTCAGCAAATCGAACCTGACGATCCAGCCGCCGGGCTCGACGAGCAATGCGATTCTGATCCTGCGGGGAGCAACGCTCTCGTTCGATTCGTCGGTGAGTATCAATCTGGCCGCGCTGAACACCGCGACTTTCGCCAGCGCAACGCTGGAGATGAAGCCGCTGACCGCCGGAAACGATCTTGTGCTCAACGCAAACATCAACGAGGGCTATCTCGGCGAAGTGGCTTTCGGCACGCCCAGTGCGATCCAAAACAGCGTGACCTATGGCGCAGGCTATACCTGGAACATCACAAGCCCCACGCCCGGCGTCGGCGGGAACAGCACCAACGCATATAGTCTCGATGCGCTGGAGGCGCCGTTCATCCTTAACGGCACGTTGAATATGACCAACGGCTCGTCCGCGCTATTTGGCGCACCGGCCGTGGGAAGCGGGGCGGCGCTGACTATCGGCTCCACGGGTAAATTGATCTTGAACGCTTCATTCTTCAACGCCAACGACGTCAATAATCAGGGCAGCATGTCGCTGACCGGAAGCGATTCCGCCGGCGACCACTCCACCGCCGCCAACTTCACCAACAGTGGCAGCTTCAGCGCCGCCGGCGGCGCGACGTTCACCACGGTCAGCAACGGCGGTACGAACATCGTCAACAACACCGGCTCGATCAGCATCGATGGCGCGAGCACAGACGTTTTGCTTGAAAACACAACCGGCAACGGCAGTATCTCCGTCACCAATTCCGGCGAGCTTGATCTGGAAAGCTTCAACAATTCACTGATCGATCACATCACGGTGGATTCAACCGGCAAAGTGCAGATCGGCGGAATAGTCACGACAGCGGCGGCAGGCACATTTGACTTCACACGCCTCGGCTCGCACGTTTCTTTCGGAATTATCCACGGCAGTTCGGTCGTCGCAAACGGCGCTGTTTCTTTCGTCGGCGGAAAAGTCATTCATTCCGACCAACTCAACAACGTCGCCGGCTTGACGGATGTGACGCTCGATCACGGACTGACCACCACTTCCCAGCCGCTGAATCACCAGACGGTGCTTGGCGGAACGGTGAATGCTGGCGACAAGCCCATGACGGTTTCGGACGCAACCACGCTGGCCATCACCAGCGGTGCGACGCTGAATGGTGATGTGGATCTGCTCGGCGCTTCCACGCTCTCGATCGGCGGCACGCTCAACGGCAACGTTGTCAACGACGGCAACGGTCTTATCGCACTCACCGGCAGCGCCAAAGCGACTTCCACTATCACCAACAACGGCACGCTCTTTGGCCAGATTGAAAATGGCGAGCTTCTGAGTGGATCGAGTCTCGACTTTTCTGCCTCGACCCAGACTGCCTTGGGCAGTTTCTCCTTTGACGCCGGCAGCTCGATTGTGTTCGGCCACGAGGTCGATCAGCACGGCGCCTGGAGCAACGCGGGCACGGTGACGTTTGCCAAGGACGCGACGTACGTCCCGCTCGTTACGAACACGCAATCGATCACCAACACCGGCACCATTCTCCTGTCACCAAGCGTGCATTTGCTGGTTCTGGAAGACACAAACTTCACGCCACTGACCAACAGCGGCACGATTGCGATTTCCGGGCACTGGGAGGATGTCGATGATTCGCCGCTGGCGGTCTCCAATTCCGGCCTGGTCACGATCGGCGCTGCTGGCGAAGTCGATCAATGGAATTACAGCCAGTCGGCCGGCAAATTGCTGGTCAACGGCGTGTTTAATTTCGCCGCGAACCAGAGCAATCCGGCGCTGGGCAGCGCCACCTTCACCGGCGGCACGCTCGCCGGCTCAGGAACCATCGATCGATATCACGTGAGCGTCGGCGGCGGAACAATCATCGCTGGTGATGATGGCGCGCCCGCGGGAATGAAGTTCATTGACAGCACTCTGGGGTTGGACAGCGGCGCAACGACCGAGATCCAAATCCTCGACGCCACTCACTTCGGCCACTTCGATTTCTCCGGCACCGGCGACAGCGCATCGCTTGGCGGTACGCTAGACGTGAGCCTTCTCCCCGGTGCGGTTTACACCTACGGCGAATCTTTCACGATCCTCACCGCCGATCAAATCACCGGCGCCTTCGATACGCTTGATCTGCCTCCAGGTTGGCAACTGCACTCGATGCCGACCACGATCAGCGTGATCGCGCTGCCGGAGCCAGCATCGCTCTCGCTTGCGGTTTTGGCCACGCTGGCGCTCAACAGGCGAAGAAGCGTCAGTCAGAAAACGCCATCCAAGTAAAATGGATCAAGCGCATCAGCAATCCAACTGGATCGCGGATGGTCGAATGTTGAGCCGACTTTGTGATGGCTTGTTTGATATTCAGGGACCCGGCCAGCTCTCATCATCGAGCCGCTCTATTGCTTCAGTCGCTCATCGACTGTTCGGAATCTTCCCGGTCGGCGACATCGTCGCCGTGAGGATGTTCATCTCACGCACGAGGTCATTGACCTTGGCGTGGAGCGTTTCGCCTTGCGCGATGGCATCGTCGAAGCTGGGCTTGGCCTTCTCGACGCCGGCGCGGGTCAGGTCGTTGGAAAGATAGGTCTGCAATTCGTCCAGCTTCCGGATGAAGGGCTCATAGTCCGCCTTGGCTTCGGTCGCATCCGCGATCAGTTGCTGATACATGGTGCCCACATCGTCGGCCCGCTCTTTTGCGGTGCCTTGCAAAGTTGGGTCGGTGATCTTCATGATCTCATCGCGCCACGCATTCTGGTATGCGGCCGAGCGGGTGCGCATATCATCGCCGCGATCGCGGATCACATCCCGTTGCGCTCTGATGTCGGCGATCTGAGTTTTGAGCGTCTCAAACCCTGCCTTCAAATCGCTGGCGGGCTTTTGGATCTCGCGCAGGGTATTCAGCGTGCCATATATCTGATTTTGTGCTTTGACGATTTCCGCCCGGGTGTCGGCCATCGTGTTGACCGCCAGATCAGCACGCTTTTGCCCGGCGTCCTGTGTGCAGCCACTGAGCGCTGCCAATCCACCAAGCAGAATCACAACGACTGACCTTACGCCCGCGCCTGCAAATTGAACTTTCATCTGGCTGACTCCATTTCCCTTATGACTGCAATCTGATCTCGTTTCCGAGCCTTTGCACCGATCGCTTCAACGGTTGAAGCGAGATCAGTATAAGCGCCGGCGGTTTTCTCTCAATGTTTGGCGTCGTTTCGATCTTACACTGATGAAACGGCGATGCCGCCGCTTTCGCGTCGCAATAGACAGAGCAAACCCACCGCCAATTATAATTTCGACTGACCCAAGATCGACGAGCCGATCACTATAATGACGGGAGATTGGAGGCTATTTCACACCAAAGTTCTTATGAACCACGCTGCCCTGCGTGAAGTCGGCGTAGAACGGCGTGGCGGTTGTTTCCTTGTGCCCGGCTTGAACGGTGATTTGAACCGCCCAGTTGCCTGTAATGACATCATCCAATTCAAACGAGCCGGAACTATTGGTTGTGGCCGAATAATCGCCGGGGTCGTCGATTCCATCGCCGTTGAGATCAACAAAGACCTGCCAACCCGCCAGTCCCTTCTCGCCGGTATCAAGCACACCATTGCCGTTTGTGTCTGCAAAGACCTTGCCCGTGACTGAAGTTTCCTTCGTGTAATACAAAAGCCGTCCGTCGTTCGGATCCTCGGGAACGAAAAACAATTTCTGGCCAATCTGAGTGAACTGCTCCGGGGTTCGCGGATCACTTGAATTGCTAGCCAGACCAATGTCCCCGATCTCAGTCTCGGTCGTTCCGCTGATCGAATAAATCTTCCCGAAATTGGTATCTACAAAAATCAGAGAGTTGCCAATCGTGACGGCGTTTTTTGCATCTCCAAAAACACCACTCGGCCCAACGGGCTGAGCATTGCTGAAGTTCTTATCTAATGCGTAAATCTGATTGGCATTGGCATCACTGTCATAACTCACCACATAATAATGCCCGGATGCATATCCAATATAATCGGGCGAACTGTTGCCATTTACATCAAATACAACCTCCTGGGGTAACGGCGTAGGCGAAGCGGGCACCACGTACCTGGGAATGGAATACTGATCTGCGATGAATATTTTTCCACTCCCCGGAGCAGACAGGAATTGAACATCGACCTCTTGCGTTAACAAAATCGCCTTGGTTGCTCCGGTGGGTTTTGACCAGACCCCAGACACGTACTGATCGCGACTCGACGAATACATCTCCCCCATCAGTAATAATTTGCCATCGCGAATCGTCATCGCATTCATCCTCGCATTGATGTATTGGCTCGGAGCCGAAAGAATGCTTTGCGCAGATACTGTCCCGCCTGGCGTGCCGTCCGTCATATAAAACTGATGGGCTGCGATAAAATACACTTTCCCGTCAAACGTTACCCCGCTCATTGTGCTGTCATAATCGTCGAGGAAGAACCGATTCAGCGGTTTTGTGCCGCTTGGCGTGCCGTCGGTGATCCACACACGAATGATCGGCGTATCCGGCGCCAAATTCGGCGCTGTCGCAATTCCTTCAAAAGTTGCGAAAACGGTTTTGCTTCCAATCTGGCCAAGAAAAGTAATTTCGCTAAAGCCTTTGCCTAATTGCGTGGTTGTCCCGGTTGAAGGATCGATCCGCCAGAGTCCATAAGCGTACTGCTCGTTGTTATTGATGCTGTCGTACATGCTGAATAGCGCATATCCATTCGATGTAGCGAAGATTTTGGTTGTTGGAAGGAGCGAATTGAAATTAAATTGGTTACGCTTGAGTTGAACGAGTAACTTAGGCGGCTTAATTCCATCCGTGAACCAGAACGACTGCTCATAAGAATCGTCATTCCCAAAGTTCAACGTCGTAAACATCAATCCGCCATTGATCGGCGTAAGCTGATCGACATCGGTGTACGCATCGCCCCCAGTGATCTCCGTAATCTGCGAAGGCTTGGCCGCAGAGTCGTTGATTCCCCACAGTTCATATTCGTTGGTTGCATCCGGCGCCCGAAAGACAGCCGTATGCCCTGCCAGATTTACTTCTGTGTCGAGCGCGATCGGACTGATCAACGTCTCGGTTTTTGTGGCCATGTTATATCGCCAGAAGTTCGCCGCCTTCTTGTCCTGTACTTTGACAAAGATCGATGCATCATCACTAAACATCGCGGTGATCAGCTGCGCGCCGTTTTTCGGAGTTGGGTCGGGGAATGACGCCAGCTTGACCGCGCCGCCATCCGCCACGCCGCACCACCACACGTCGCTTAAATTGGCGACAACCAAAATTCCCTTGTCCGATGTCTCAAGCCGGCTATCACGGGTAATCCCTTGCCCAGGCAGAAAGCTGGTCATCTGGTGCATACCCTTCGCATTCAGCCGCCACAATTGCTGCGGGGCATCCTGCGAATCAGCAATCGTAAACCACAAGGCGAGTGTATTTGGCAATTGGAAAAAAACGACAAGGCTGTATGCCGGCTTCAGGAAAGTCGGCTTACTGCCGTCTTTCAGTTTCCACAGTCCCTGCTGGGTCGTGGTTTTCGCCGCGAAGTACAATTCGTTGTTGTAAACGGCAAACTGCGTGATAACGCTTGCATGAAACTTAATCGGCACAGTTCCGGCAGACGTGCCATTTGATTTCCACAATTGCGGTCCTGCGGCTGTGTCCACTGCCATATACAAAGTCGAGCCGACCGTGGTGAGGTTCCGGGGAAGTCCAAAGTCTGAACCGCTGCGCCGCACGACGCTTAAGCCTTTTGGCCCATCGCGATAAAGCACCGCCTTCTCTCCTCCGAGGAAAGCGATGTAGTCCACGAAATAAACATTCTCGCCCGACGCCACGAAGTAATAAAACCGCGAGATGCCCTTGTCGCTATCCTCGGCTGCGATGACCAACGTAGCGCTTTTTGATGTCCCATCGGTTTTGTAAAGCCCTCTTTCCAGGCCATTTTCGCCGTAGCCAATGAAGTAGATGGAGTGGCTGGTCGTAAATAAGGGAATGGGTGCCGAAAGACTGCTTTCCGAAATCTGCTTAGTGCCCCCGGCCGTGCCATCACTGATGAAAAGAGCTTGATCATTTTGCGACCCGTCGGCATTGCCGGCGAAAACCACTTTATTGCCAAACTGATACATATTGGCGGGATCAACCCCCGCCGGCGCCAGCGCGGAAACATCGGCAAAGCTGTGCACCGCCAGCAGTCGCCGCGATTCCAATGCCTCGATAAATTGCCCTCGATTGCGATATGCCGCCATCATTTAGCCCCGTCAACCCGGCGAACAGGGCTAAGTTAGCAGACACCCTCCTGCCGCTCAATCAAATTCCCTCTTTGCTACAGACCGGAGCGACAATCCTGCGGGAATTTGCTTGCGTTGGCTGGAATTCTGCGCTTATCCTGCCCGCAACCGATCAAGCAGGGG
>DATAPK010000528.1:0-6647 GCA_036265245.1 Tepidisphaeraceae bacterium
GCTCCGCCAGCTTTCGATCGCGCAAAAGCAGCAGCGCGCACAGCGCGATTATATCGATCGCCCCCAGCACCGGCCGAAAGCTGAGATAAGGCATCGCCAGAAACACCGCGAAGGCAGTCGAAATGACAACCGGAAACAGCGGCTCCAGATGATCCTCCGAAAGTCTCGCCGCGTTCTTTCGCTGCACGCAGCAGAGCGCGATCAGCAAAACAAAAACAGCCTCAAGCAGCGCCTGTATCGCAATCGCCCCGCGTAGCCCGCCGTAATCCCAAATCCATTTCATCCCCAGCTCCGCCAGCCACGAGTAGGGCGTCCACGGACTTTTACTGGATGCAAACGAAATCTGATCAACCAGCGGCCTTACCCCATCTTGATGCAGTTGCTCCGCTACACGAATATGCCAGAAAAAGTCTGGATCCATCGTGTCATGCAGCACCGCCTTCCCCGCCGCAAACAGCATCATCAGCGTGATCAACAGCACAAACCCCGACACTTCGCGCGCGGAATCAACGGAAGCAGTCTGAGCAACAGCCATGAGTCACCTTATCGGCCACATGACCGCTCGCGGCTTCGCGAATCAATCAACGTCCGCTAATCAACAACGAGCCGCGACCGTAATGGATCGCCCTTCCTCGTGATCATCGCTCGCTCATTCGTTTTTCATCTCCCCATTGCACTAGAATGTCCCGTGATGTCCGACTCTCTCGCAAACGTTCCAGTCAAACCGCCGCGTATCTTTTCTCGCATTCTCTGGATGCTCCGCCCGCACTGGGCGACCATCGTCCTCGCCGTCGTGCTTCTTTTAATGTCGCTCCCCGCCGAACTCTTCCCCGGCCTGGTCTGGATGTATGTCACCGATGAATTGCTTGTCCAACGCGCCACGCGAGCAACTTTCTGGCTGGGCAAAATCTTTTCTTTCAATGGCCGGATAGTCGATCCGATCCATCTTCTTATTTCATCCATCGTCTGGATGTTCGCGGTTTATCTTTTCGCCGAAGTCTTCGGCACGTTCAGCTCCTATCTGATGAGCGTCGTCGCACAAAAGTTCACCCTCACCGTTCGCAACCAGGTCTATCACAAACTGCAATGCCAGAGCCTGGCCTACCTTCAACGCCAACGCCTCGGCGACCTGATGAGCCGCGCCATGGGCGATGTCGATGAATTGCAATCATTCCTGGTCAACGGCATCGATCAAATCGTAGGCGATGGCCTGCTCTGGCTCGGCTGCGTTGTGCTGGTGATGCTGCTGGATTGGAAAGTCTCCACCGCATCGCTCGCGCCCCTGCTGATCGTTTATTTTCTTCTACGATTCTTCAATCGCAAAATCGCACCGATCTACAAAGCCGCGCGCGATCGAGCCGGCGACGTTTCGACCAGGCTTCAGGAAAACCTCTCCGGCGTCGTGGTCATCAAAATCTTTGGCCGTGAAAAAGAAGAGGCCGACCGTTTCCGCACCACGACCGAATCCTATTTCGTTCAGCAGGTGCGAGCCATTCTCGCCCGCAGCCTCTTCTTCCCCTTCAGCCGCGTCATCGGCTTTTTCAGCAACGTCTTCATGATCGGCGTCGGCGGATATTCAATCCTCACCGGCGGCGGTTTCACCATCGGCAAGCTCCTCGCTTTCCGCGCCTACTGGTGGCGTCTCTTCGGCCCCATCCAAACCCTCGCCCGCGTCAACGACATGATCCAGCGCGCGATCGCCGCCGGCAAAAGAGTCTTCGAAATCCTCGACGCCCCCGATGAATTACCCGATGCAGCCGATGCCCAATCGCTTGCGCATTTCACAAGCGCCATCGAGCTTCGAGAAGCGACCTTTTCTTACGGAAAAGAAATCGCCGCCGGCACGAATCACATCAAGTCCGTCACGGTCGACGTATTGCACAACGTCTCCATTCGCATCGATCGCGGCCAAACCGTCGCCCTCTGCGGCCCCAGTGGCTCCGGCAAATCCACCATCCTCAACCTCCTGCTCCGCTTTTACGACCCCACGCAAGGCCAGGTGCTGCTCGACGGCGTCGATCTCCGCCAGATCAAACGCGAAAACCTCCGCCGCCATTTCGCGCTCGTGCAGCAGGAAAGTTTTCTCTTCAACGATTCGATTCTCGACAACATCCGCTACGGCCACGCCGACGCCACCATGGAACAAGTGCTCACCGCCGCCCGCGCCGCCAACGCCCACGAATTCATCGCCGCCATGCCGAATGGATATGAAACGATTGTCGGCGAACGCGGCGTCCGCCTCTCCGGCGGCCAAAAACAACGCATCTCCATCGCCCGCGCCTTCCTCGCCAACCCCCAGATCCTTTTGCTCGACGAACCCACCAGCAGCGTCGAGCCCGACAGCGAAGCCACCATCATCGCCGCCCTCGATCGCCTGATGACCGGCCGCACCACGGTCGTGACAAGCCATCGCCCCAGTTTGATCGGACAGGCGGATATAGTTTATGTGATCGAAGCCGGGCGAGTCGTCGATTCCGGCGCGCCCGACACGGTTCGCCAGCGCAACGAATGGTTCGCAAGATTTATGTCAGGACGCGAGCTGACAGATATTGATCCAATCAATCCCAACCCGCCGCTTGCGCCATCGCGAACCGCAAATCTTTGAAGTCGCGATGACGCAAGCGGTAGACCAGATTTATTTGTACCCCAGCAACCGCGCCACCTCTTCACAATCCTTATCCCCACGCCCCGAAAGATTCACCACCACAATCTGATCCCGAGCCAGTTTCGGCGCAAGCTTGATCACCTGAGCGATCGCATGCGCACTCTCCAACGCCGGGATGATCCCCTCCACGCTCGCCAGCAATTGAAACGCCTTCAACGCCTCCGCATCGCTGATGCTCACGTAGTCCACTCGCTTCCGATCCTTCCAGAACGCATGCTCCGGCCCAACGCCGGGATAATCCAAGCCCGCTGAGCAGCTATGCACGTCCGCCGTCTGCCCGTCGTCATCCTGAAGTACATACGAAAGCGCCCCATGCAGCACGCCCGGCTTGCCGTAGCTTAATGTCGCCGCGTGATCGCCCATCGAAGTGCTCCGCCCGCCCGCTTCAATGCCGATCAATTTGACTTTTGCATCATCGACAAACGGATAAAAAATCCCCGCCGCGTTCGACCCGCCGCCCACGCACGCCAGCACATAATCCGGCGACCGGCCTTCCACCTTCAGACATTGCTCCCGCGTTTCATCCCCGATGACTCTCTGAAAATCCCGCACCATCATCGGAAACGGATGAGGCCCCGCCACCGACCCAATAATGTAATGCGTCTGTTCAACCGACCCCATCCAGTCGCGCAGCGCCTCGTTAAGCGCATCTTTCAATGTCTTCTGCCCGCTCTGCACCGGAATGACATTCGCCCCCATCAATTTCATCCGAAACACATTCAAACTCTGCCGCCGGACATCCTCCGCCCCCATGTAAACATCACATTTCAACCCAAACAGCGCCGCCACCGTCGCCGTTGCCACCCCATGTTGCCCCGCCCCCGTCTCCGCAATCACCCGCGGCTTCCCCATCCGCTTGGTGAGAAGGGCCTGCCCAGTGCAATTGTTAATTTTGTGCGCCCCCGTGTGATTCAGATCCTCCCGCTTCAAATAAATCTTCGCCCCGCCAAGATGTTCGCTCAGGCGCTTGGCAAAATAGAGCAGAGAAGGCCGCCCCACATATTCCCGCAAATACCGCTCAAATTCTGCTTGAAACGCGCTATCCTTTTGCGCTTTTTGATACTCCGCCGTAAGCTGATCGAGGGCCGAAACAAGAGTCTCCGGCACAAAAACCCCGCCAAACTCTCCAAAATGACCCGCCGAATCCGGAACCGATGCCAATGATTCTTCCAAAGCACTCATGCCCAAATGCTAGGGCTGCCTGCAATCGCTTGCAAATGATTTCGGGCGTCTAAGAAAATGGCCACAGAATCACAGAAGACATACGAGAACCCGCACGAATTTCTCTTTGTGTTTTGCTCTGTGTTCTCTGGGGCTCTGTGGCCAACGGATCTTTTTATGAGAGGACGAATGATGTGTGACTAAAAGAGAAACTTTTTCAGACCGAAGTGTCTTGCAGTTCAAGTGCATTTTCCCGCTTCGATATTATTCGAAGCGCAGGGAAAAAGCCCAGGGGTTTAAATCCTGGGCGATTTCTCCCGATCCTGCACTTTCTCCCGGACTCCTATGGATATAACGAACGACCTTTCGGGCGCTGCATCCTCTCCAAGATCTCCTAGGCATCCTCTCCCAAGGCTCCTAAGAACGCTCGATTGGCGAACGTTGCATCCTCTCCGGGACTCCAAAGCCGCGCGCAACATCTTCTGCTGCGTGTGACATATTTTTCTACGAATTCGTTTGGCCCTACCAAACCAAACCTAGCCGAAGAGAGGATATCTACAACCTGACAGCGGGGATTATCATTAAGCCTCCCATCGAAGGCAAGCGAAAAATGCGCGCAATTCAAAAAGATTTTCAGTTGACGGATTCGGGGTGCGCTGTATTCGCATTTTCACGGTGCCATTTGCGGGCCGACCAGTATCCGAAGATCGAAAACGCCACGCCGCTGCCCACATAATCCAGCGGCAACGGCCGAGCCAACGCCGCGAAAGTGCCTTGCGGTTCCCCGATGCGCCAGCCATTGGTGTTGCCGAAATATTGGAAGAGATATCCGATCGCGCCGACCGCAATTGGAGCAGCCCAATACCACGCGCTTGGCTCGGTGGGAACGAGATAATACGCAAGCACCGTCGCGATAAACGAAGAGGATGCAACCGCGCAAACCGCCTGCATTTTCCGATCAGATGCCGACAAAATCATCATCAGCGCGGCGATCACCACAACATTCGTAGCAAACGCAAGCAGCTTCTGATCGATGGCATCGTGAACCTCAAGCATTTGGTTTCGCTCGCGATCGCTCGCCATCAATCCGCCCAATGAAAGACTCCGCTGAATCATCCATCCGCCCACCACAAAAACAGCCAGCACACTGATTTCGATGGCAAGCGAAATCCAAATACCCGACCCCGTCGCCGAAAATAGAGTGAACCGCATCGAGCCGCCGCGTGCACTCAAAGCAAGCAACCCGATCGACGCACAAAACAGGCCCGCGTCGAACCCAACTTTGCCACAAATAATCGTACCGATCAGAACAGAAACAGCATAAACAATAGCGGCGATGACCAGCGTCGATGCGAGAGTTGGCTGCTGCAAAAGCGAAGCAGAAAGATGCGGAGTAACCGGGATGCGAAACAAACGGCCACTAGCCCAGAAGAGTGCGAAACAAATCAATCCGCCGATGGTCAACAACGTTTTCTCAAACTGGGCGGCGAAAGCAAAAGCGCTGTGGAGAAACTGTTGCTTGCCGGCGGAAGGCATCTCGGCAGAATTATTCATATACCTAACCTTTGCCTAACAGATGCGGGAGCTCTATGATCGTGGAAGGAAAAGTAGCGGAATCATTCGCTACTGGCCAGTGAATGGAAGCTCGCCGTGGAAACACTTTTTGCTGAAGTCGCCCAAGTCCAGCCCGAACCGCATCGCGGATTGTTCGCAGGCGTGGCGATGGAGCAATCGATCGATCACGTCCTGGATTACGCCGTGCCCAAGCGACTCGCCGCCACCATCCAGGTCGGCCAGCGCGTCCGCGTCCCCCTCGGCCGCAAAAATCGCCCCGCACGCGGCGTCGTCGTCCGCCTCTGCGATACCTCCGACTACCCCAAAATCAAAGACCTTTTCGCCATCGACGATGAACGCGTCCTTCTCGGCGAAACCCTCATCGAACTAGCCCGTTGGATGAGCCGCTACTACTGCACACCCCTGGGCACGGTCATCGACAATATCATCCCCTCCGCCGTGAAGAAGAAGGTCGGCCTGGGCTATTCGCAGGTTGTTCGGCTGGCAAAACCACGTGAAGAAATCCAAGCGACCCTGGAAAAAACCAAAGCGAAAAAACGCCGCGCGATCCTCGCGCGAATGCTCCAGTTGGAAGAGGGCGGCGAGATCGAACTGATTAAACTCGCATCCGAAGCGGGTGCGACCGTCGCAACGGTTCGCAAGCTCGTCGGGCTCGGCCTGATTTCAATCCGCGCACAAGTCGATCTTCCAAGGCTTACCGCAAACGTCGTCGAATCCGCCGGCGACACCCCAGATATTCAACTCAACGAAGACCAACAGAAGATTTTCGACGATCTTTCCTCTCGTCTTGCCGGCGGATTTTCGGTTCAGCTTCTGCACGGCGTAACCGGCAGCGGCAAAACCGAAATCTATCTCCAGGCGATTCGCCAAATCGTCGCGCAAAAGAAACAGGCGATCGTGCTCGTGCCCGAAATTGCCCTGACCCCTCAAACCGTGCGCCGATTCACCGATCGATTCAAACGCGTCGCGATTTTACATAGCGGCCTGAGCGCAACCGAGCGGCACCGCTATTGGCAAATGATCTCGCAAGGCCAAGCCGATGTGGTGGTGGGGGCCCGCTCCGCGATTTTCGCCCCGACCTCAAATCTCGGAATGATCGTCGTCGATGAAGAACACGAATCCAGCTACAAATCCGACAACGCGCCGCGCTATCATGGCCGGGATGTGGCGATCAAACGCGCGCAGCTGGAAGCTGTTCCGATTTTACTAGGCAGCGCGACACCTTCTCTCGAAAGTTGGCATCGAG
>DATAPK010000529.1:0-6324 GCA_036265245.1 Tepidisphaeraceae bacterium
TACCGCCCGAAAGGATGATTTCGTGTCCCAAGCGACTGCCTCCGATTTAACCGTTCCCCTGCTCGGCGGACGACAGCACTTCCTGCTCCGCCGCCTCCACTCCCTCACCGGTCTCGTCTTCGGCGGCTACCTCTGCGTCCACCTCATCGTCAACGCCACCCTCATCCAGGGCGGCATCGGCCCCAACGATGTCTTTCAACTTCAGGTCGACAAGATTCATTCCCTTCCATTCCTATGGGCCGTCGAGTGGGCCTTGATCTATCTGCCCATCATCTACCACACACTTTACGGCATTTGGATCGCTTTCACCGGCCAGCCCAATGTAAACTCTTACGGCTACGCCAAGAATTGGTATTACGTTTTGCAGCGCGTGAGCGGCATCATCATCGCCGCCTTCCTGATCTTCCATGTCCTGGGCATGAAGGGATGGTTTGGGCATCGTCTCGAATTCGACCCCCACGCCGCCACCGCCAGCACTGCCGCCCACATCCATTCAAGCTTTATCGTTGCCTGGCTGATTTATCCAATCGGCATCATCGCCTCCTGCTACCACCTGGCCAACGGCTTCTGGACCGCCGCCATCACCTGGGGCCTGACCGTCAGCAAAGGCTCGCAGCGCCGCTTTGGTTTCGCCTGTGCCGGATTGTTTGCTGTAACCCTGATCTGCGGTTTCCTGGCGCTGGCCGCTTTAATTCATCACAATGTCGTTTAAGGAATGAACATGGCTTTCGATAAAAAGCTCATCGATAAATATGAAACCGGCGGCACGTTGCTGGCAAAGTCGATCCGCAACCTCACGCCCGGCGATCTTCTGGCAGCTCCCCCGCCCGGCGAGAAAAACGGCAGATGGACGATCCAGCAAGTCGTCATCCATTTATTGGATTCCGACCTGATCTGGGCCTCCCGCATGAAGCTCATCATCGCCGAGAACAATCCTCAAATCCTCGGCTACGACGAAACCAAATTCGCCGACAATCTGTTTTACGACCTGCAAGATGCCGAAACGGCGGTCGAGATTTTCAATCTCAATCGCCGCATGTTCGCCAAAGTGCTTCGCGCCCTGCCCGATTCCGCCTTCGCCCGCACCGGAAACCACAGCGAGCGCGGCCCGATCACCCTCGCAAAATGTGTCGAACTGGAAATCGAACACATCGACCATCACGTGAAGTTCATCAACGCAAAACGCGCGGCAATGAAAAAATAATGCCCTTGTAGATTCTTCATGTCTTCATGTTTCAGCACGAAGACATGAAAACATGAAGACATGAAGAGAAAAAACAATGCCTTCCCCAGCAAAAAAACGCGTCATCATCATCGGCGGCGGCCTCGCCGGCCTCGCCTGCACCATCAAGCTCGCCGAACTCGGCGTTACCGTCGATTTGTTCTCGATGGTGCCCGTGAAACGCTCTCACTCCGTCTGCGCCCAGGGCGGCATCAACGCCTGCAACGAAATCGCCCGCCAGCAGGGTTACAGCGAATGGATGCACTTCGATGAAACCGCCCTCGGCGGCGACTTCCTCGCCGACCAGCCGCCGCTCCTGGAAATGTGCCAATGGGCACCAAAAATCATCGATCTCCTCGATCGCATGGGCGTCCCCTTCAACCGCACCCCCGAAGGCCAGCGCGATCTCCGTCTCTTCGGCGGATCGCTCTTCAAACGCACCTTCTTCGCCGGCGCCACCACCGGCCAGCAACTCCTCTACGCCCTCGATGAGCAAACCCGCCGCTGGGAATCCGAAGGCCGCGTCAACAAATTCGAATTTTGGGAATTCCTCTGGCCCGTCATTTCTGACGGCCGCTGCGTCGGCATCGTCGCGCAAGACATGCGAACCATGCAGATCAAATCCTTCCGCGCCGACGCCGTCGTCATGGCCACCGGCGGCAACGGGTTGATCTTCGGCAAATCCACCATGTCCGTCATCTGCACCGGCGGCGCCGCCTCACGCTGCTATCAAGCCGGCGCCAAGCTCGGAAATCCTGAGATGGTGCAGGTGCATCCCACCGCCATCCCCGGCGAAGATAAATGCCGGCTCATCTCCGAATCCGCCCGCGGCGAAGGCGGCCGAATCTGGGTCCCCAAAAAGTCCGGCGATACACGCTCACCCAATTCCATTCCCGAAGATGAACGCGATTATTTCCTCGAACGCCTCTATCCCAAGTACGGAAACATCGTCACCCGCGACATCGCCACGCGCGAAATCTTCAAAGTCTGCCAGGAAGGCAAAGGGGTCGCCGGCGGAAATATGGTCTACCTCGACTTGCGCGACGAAGTCAAAAAACGCGGCCGCGCCGCAATCCTCCACAAGCTCGAAGGCATCCTCGAAATCTACGAAAAATTCGTCGGCACCGATCCTCTCGAAGAACCGATGAAAATCTTCCCCGCCGTTCACTACACCATGGGCGGACTCTGGGCTGGCTTCACCAAAGATCCCAAAACCGGCGGCCTCAAGTTCGGTGACCCCAACAACATGATGACCAATATCCCCGGCCTCTACGCCATGGGCGAGGTCAGCTTCGCCTACCACGGCGCCAATCGCCTGGGCGCCAACTCACTCCTCAGCTGCATCTTCGACGGCCTCTTCGGCGGCACGGGCATCAAAAATTACATCACCGACCTCGTCAAAACCCCCGCCGCCGATCTCCCCGAATCCACCTACACCGCCGTCGTCACCCAGGAAACCGATCGCCAAAACTGGCTCGTCAAAAACACCGGCGGCGAAAATCCCTATCTCCTCTGGCAGGAAATGGGCAAGATGATGACCGAGAACTGCACCGTCGTCCGCCACAACGACCGCCTGCAAAAAACCCTCGACGAATGCCAGCAATGGAAGAGCCGGTACAAAAATGTTCAGCTCTCCGACACCGGCATGTGGACCAACCAGAATCTCTCCTTCGCCCGCGCCGTGCGCGACATGATCGTCATGGCCGAAGCCATCCTGCAAGGCGCCCTTCTCCGAAACGAAAGCCGCGGCGCGCATTACAAACCCGCCTTCCCCGATCGCGACGACCCCAATTTCCTCAAAGCCACCATCGCCACCTACGACGCCGCCGCCGACTCCCCAAAAATCGACTACGCCCCCGTCGACACCAGCCTCGTCGCCCCGCGCCCCCGAACCTACGGCAAAGTCGAAGACGCCAAACCCGCAGAAAGCAAAATCTCCACACCGACCCCCGTAACGACATCCGTTTAGCTTGGCTGTAGCCGCGACGCCTGCGTCGCCTCTTTTGCAAACGGGCGACGCAGGCATCGCAGCTACGAAATGCAGGCAGGATCAGGGAATGAGCCATGACCCATCCCACTCAGTCCTCAGTCCTCAGTCCTCAGCACTTAGTCCTTTTCGCGATCCTCTCCGCCGCCGCCTTCATCCGCTTCCACGGCATCGACACCAACAGCCTCTGGACCGACGAATTCTACTCCCTCGAATTTTCCTGCGGCCACGGCGGCACTGCCGACACCCTCCCTCACAACTCTGTCTTCAACGCCATCGCTCCCACGCATCTCCAATACGCTCGTCCCATTCCGCAAATTGCCAGCGCAATGGAACTGGATACGCACCCCCCGCTCTATCCCATCGTGCTGCGATTCTGGCGGGAGATATTCGGCGAAGACGCCGTCGCCGGCAGATCGCTCTCCGCAATCTTCTCAATCGTCGCCGTCCTGATGCTCTTCCTCACCGTCCGCCTGCTGAACGGAACTTCCGCCGCCCTCTGGAGCGCCGCCCTCATCACCGTGGCCGCGGCACAAGTCCAATTTGCACAATTGATCCGTTCCTATGCGATGTGGCTGGCCCTTGTTCTCGCCTGCTGCTGGATCATCGCCCGCATCGAAAAACTCGGCGCCTCGCGCGGCAACTTCATCGCCTTCGGCCTGCTCTCCTTTTGCGCGATGCTCACGCACTATTACGCCGCCCCTCCCCTCGCCGCCGTCGCACTATACGGCCTGATCCGTTTCCAAAAGCGCGACCGCAAATGGCTCGCCATCACCTGCGTCATCGCCGCCGCCGCCTGGGGCATCGTCTGGGGGCCATTCTTCTGGCGGCAAATCCCCAATTTTTCCACCAACATGGGATGGGTCCTCGAAAACCCCGCCGGCCACATCGGCCGCAGCTTCGCCCGGGCCGCACAAATGCCCGCCAATTATCTCGTCCCTTCCCGTCCCTCCGATCAAGCCATCACCTACGTCTCAGCCATCCTTTATTTCATTCCAATTTTTTTCATTCGCAAAAAACCCCAGATCCTTCTCTGGTGGCTCATCCTGATTTTCAGCGTCGGCTTTGTACTCGCCACCGATCTAAAACAATCCAGCCAGATGCTCACCGAGCTGCGCTACACCACGCTCGCCTCCGCAGCCACCTGCGCGCTTCTAATCCTTCTGCTTCTGAATCCGCGCGGCGGTTGGTGGCATGCGCTGCCGGCGACAGTGGTCATCGCCGTCCTCATCTCCATCTCACCTGCTTATGACAACATGCGCCCCGATTTTCGCGGCATGGGTAATTATCTCGCCGCCGGAATCACTAAAAATGACGCCCTCGTCATCATCCCCCCAGCCAATGATTTCTGGATGGCCGACACCTATTACCTGGCTTCAACCAACTATCTCGACGCCTTGCCCTCGCGCGTCGTTGTGCTCACCAATCCCGCCACCCCCGAAATCCTGGCTGAACTGAAAAAATCCGACCAGGTCTGGATCATCGCCGGCAACGCCAACCCCCCCGACCAAATGCTCCCCGGCTGCAAACTCATCGAATCCCGGGCCTTCCCCTTCTTCGCCATCGTCCAGCATGTATCAATTAAAGATTAAATCCCCGCTTGCGGCTTCGCGGACAAACCCTCTACCCATTTCCAAAAAATCTATTTCTGCTTCACAACCGCCTGCAACTGCCCCATCACCCCCACATGCTTCGCCTCCTGCGTATCCTCGCGCGTCTGAAATTGCAGACACTGCCCCGACAACGTCACCGTCATCAAATTCGCATCCCCGCTAAACATCGCCTGAATGCTCGCCGGCTGAAGCTGCAGCCGATTCCCATCCAGAAAAATCCCGTTCGGCGAATCCGTCTTCTCGCTCGTCGGCGAACTATATCGATAAACAAAATCCGGCAGATCCTTCACATCCGCCACTTCCAGCGGCATCTCCAGATAAAAACTGTTGCCGTGATAATCCTCGTTGATCGCATCCTTCGGATCGTCGCTCATCAAAATCGCCGTCAACTGCCCATCACGATTGCGAATCTGAAGAAGTGCCGGCGGAAAGCTGTAAGCCTTCTGATCGATCAAAATCACCGACGGCGCCCGCACCACCGGCTCCGTCGCCGGCGCACTCGTCGGCTCAATCGTTGCCGCCGATGTCTGCGCCGTCCCACTCTGCTGTGTCGTCGGCCCCGCGGTCTGCGCGCGATTGCATCCCACCATCACTGCGACCAACGCGATGACCAAAAGTCTTCTTATCACGTCGCTTCCTCACTCCGCCGCTTGCGGCTTAGCGCTGCCAACCGCTCACCGACAATAAACCACACCCCTCCGCTTGCGGTTTAGCACCCCCCGGATAACCGCTCCTCACGCTGCTATACTTTACCATAATCCCATGCCCCGCATCGCACCAAACCTCCCCGCTGACTCCGATATCCTCTGCGAAGCCTGCGGCTATACACTCAACGGCCTGCCCGACACCACCCGCTGCCCCGAATGCGGCAAGCCCGTCATCGAAAGCATCGCCGCCCCTCGCGTCGCCACCGCATGGGAACGACCAGAGATTCATCGTATCCGTGCCTTCATTCGCACCACTGCCACAATTATTTTCCGCCCCGCCCATTTTTATCGGACATTGGCCACTCGAGTGAATATGAATCGGGCCCAACGATTCGCGCGGGCCCACTGGTTTCTCACCGCTATATTGCTCGGACTGACCGCCTGCTTGCATGTGCGCACCATGGGCGGCCTGTCGTATGTTTCCGGCCAACCCTATCCACTTTGGCTCAACATCCCGATCGGCATAATGACCACATTCGTCACTTTTTTCGCACTGGACGGCACCACCCTCCTCGCCGCCCGACTCACCCACTGGGAAGCCACCTATCGTGGCTATCGCCTCCCCATCAACGTCGTCCGCCGCGGCCTCTTCTATCACGCCGCTCATTATCTTCCCGTCGCGCTGATCGCCCTCATTACTGTCGTCGGCTATCGCCTGCTCGTTCAATTCAATTTCGTTACCGGTCTCACCGCCCCCGCCTATCTCTACGTCCTCGCCGTCGAAGTCGTCCTCGCCGCCATCTATCTTTTTCAAACCTACTGGATCGGAATGCGCAATATGATGTACGCCAACGC
>DATAPK010000530.1:0-1686 GCA_036265245.1 Tepidisphaeraceae bacterium
TATCGAGCCGATCAATTGCACCGACATTCGTTTTGAAGATTTTTCGGCTCAGCAGCAGCGGATGTGGACCATTCATCCCACGCTGTGCGACAACATCGTCGCGAAGAATCTGAACATCCGCAGCACCGGCGGGAATGGGGACGGCATTGACGTTGATTCGTGCAGGCATGTGCGGATCGACAATTGTGATATCGACACCGGCGATGATTGCATCGCGATTAAATCGGGCCGGGGGATGGAAGGATATCGAATCGCCCGACCGACCGAAGATGTGTCCATCTCAAACTGCACGCTTGGCGACAGCATCTTCGCGTGCATCGGCGTCGGCAGTGAAACGTCGGGCGGCATTCGCAATATTCACATCGAGCATTGCAAGTTCACGCACGCGAAAACGTATTCGATCTATATCAAGACCAACATCGATCGCGGGGCGTTTATTGAGGATATCTCGGCGAACGATCTGGAAGTGGTGAGCGCGACGGGCGGATTTCTGCGGCTGAACCTGACGGGAAGCGGGATCAAGGACCCTGAGCCGGTGCCGGGCGACGAAGGGATTCCATCGACGAAGAACTTTCGCTTCAGCAATGTGAAAATCGCGCAATGTGGCCGGCTGATCGACGCGGGGATGGTTTCGCCGGTGAAGCCGCTGGATGGATTTGCCGTCTCGAACGTTTCAGGCAATTGCGAGAAAGCGATCGCACTGGCAAATATCCGCAATGCGAGCCTGAGCAACATTAATGTAACGGGATTTGAAGGCGCATTTCTTTCAACAGCGGATGTAACAGGGACGGGATTGGAAAATGCGGTTCCGTATAAAGCGCCGCGCTCAGCGACTTCATCGCCGGCGCGATGATGGGGTGCGACAATCCTGCGCGAAAATTTTTAAGTGATTTATCCGGCAGAAATTAGCCATTTTCTGTGCGGGTTGTTAGCATCTTGCACGAAGGCAAATGAATGGACGGTGAGCGGTGGGCAGTTGCGCGCCGAAATTCCGCTACATGTCTGCTCGATAAACTTTTTTACTGGGAAGGCGGACCGTGCGAATTCTCCTCTCTCTCGTTGCCGTATTCTCGGCGGCATTGGTGGCACTTCAGATCGTCGGTTGCACCGAAGTTGAAACCCGCCCCGGTGTGACCAAGGTGGATGGGTTTTATCAACGAATTTATCGCGCCAACCCGCAACAGGTGGCCAGCGCCGCCGGCTTGGTGATGGCGGATATGGATTTGCAGGTTTTGGAAAACGGGCCAATCGAGCATGGAAGCTGGCAGGTGGTTGCGCGTAACTTTCAGGATACGCGGATCATCGTCGTGGCCGACCCGGATGCGGGCGGCTCGTCTCGCGTGGGGGTGAAAGTCGATCCGGGGCAAAACGAAGGATTGAGCCAGCGCGTGCTGGATAAGCTTCAGGAAAAGTTGCAGTAAATCAAAAGCAATCCGCCGCTGAGAATTGGCGGCCCCGTGACCGGGCCGGGAAAGCTCGGGAAGGGAATCGTCATCTGGAGGTCTCTGTGTTCAAGTTTGTCAGAAAATCGGGCGCTACGCTCCTCTGCTGGGGATGCTGCTGCGCACTTCTCGCCGGCGCTACGGGTTGTCCGGACAATGATACGAGCAGCGGCGGCGGTTCGACCGTCAATGCATCCAACAGCGGCTCGTCAGAACCAAAGAAATCTTCTGCTGCCAAGGCATG
>DATAPK010000531.1:0-5661 GCA_036265245.1 Tepidisphaeraceae bacterium
GGTGGCGGAAGTGGAGATTGTGCGAGCGGAATCGGGTGTTTCGGACACGGTGCAAAGCATCATCACGGCGGAGAATATCGTTCGTGCCCGGCAGCGCGATTTGAAACGGATTCTGAATCGTCCGGACCTGCAAATGGAAACGCCGACGGTTGTGATTCCGGCAACGGTTCCGGATGCGACGCCTTATAAACTGGAGTCCGAAGAATTGGTGAAGGAATCGATGCACCAGCGGATGGAATTGCTGGAGGATGAATTGCAGATCGCATCGGAGACCGCGAATGTGCTGGCGGCGAAGAATGCGATGCTGCCGGTGTTGTCGCTGCAATATACTTATGGGATCAATGGACTGGGCGCGGAGTTCAACGACGCGCTGGCGGAGGTAAACGACAAGAATTTTGAGAACCATACGGCGGGGTTGCACCTGGAGATTCCGATCGGGAATGACGCGGCGCGGGCGCAGTATCGCGCGGCATTGTTACGGAGGATGCAGCAACTCGCGACGAAGCAGCAGCAGATTGCGCAGATCACGCAGGAGGTTTATAACGCGGTGGACACGATCAACGCGGCGTGGCTGAGCATCATCGCGGCGCAGAAGCGAACTTTGCTGAACGCGAGGTTGCTGGAGGTTGAAATCCGCCAGTTTGAGCAGGGGTTGCAGACCAGCACGGATGTGCTGGATGCGCAGACGAAACTGGCGGATGCGCAGTCGGCGGAGATTGATGCGATTACGGCGTATCAGATCGCGCAGGTGGATTTGGCGTTTGCGACGGGGACGGTGCTGGGGCAGGCGAGGGTGGATTGGGCGCCGGTGAAGTCGCCGCGGGGGTGAAGCGGAGGAACGGACGCGAAATCGCAAGCGAGGGGTAGAGGGATCGAGGATTGTGGGCGCTGATGTGGCAAGTCCGGGGATTGGGGTTGGGATTTGATTGACCTGAAGTATCGTTGATTGTAGTTTATTGCGGGCGATTCAACTTCGGGAAGAATAAATGCATAAAATATTTCACGCGATCGCGGTTGTTGGGTTGGTTGGGTTGGTGACGACGGTTGCCTTTGCGGCGAATGGCAAGGGGAAGAAGGCAGCGGACAATGCCAAGGCGGGCGCGAAGGCTGGGGCGAATGGTGGAGGGAATGGTGGTGCGAATGCAGGGGCAAACGCTGGAGCGAATGGTGGTGCGAACGCAGGGACAAACGGCGGGGCCCAAGCAAACGGAAAAGCGGGCGATAAGCGAGAAGCGCGGGCGGAGGCCCGTGAAAAGCGGCAGCAGGAGCGGATTCATGAGGGGATCAAGCATGGGCAATTGACGCCTGATGAAGTGAAGAAGTTGCAGAGCCAGGAAGACAGCCTGAAGACGATGCACGCGAAATTCAATTCGGACGGCAAGCTCACGAAAGATGAATCCAAACAACTGGAAGGCGCGTTGAATGACGCATCGCTTCAGATTTGGGCGCAGCGGCACGATACGGAAGGGAATCAGAAAACGGTTTCGCGGCTGGGGAATGATGTCTTTGCGAAAGATGAGATCACCAAGCAAATCGAATCGGGCGAGATGACGCACGCGCAGGCGCAGCAATTCTTAGGTGAATTTCGTGAGATGACGGGGATGAAGCGGCGGCTGGCGTCGGAGAATCTGAGCGATGGGGACCGGCAGAAGCTTCAAGAGCAGTATGATGACATGCTGAATAAATATTTTTTGATCAAGGGGAATTAGGGATTGGGGGGGGGTGCTGCATTTCGTTGGGGGATGCTAAACCGCAAGCGGAGGGGAGCGTTGATTGAGAGCTGTTTTTTGTTTCTATAGTCCGAGCTTTTTCTTTTTTTCTTCCCATTCGGCGATTTCACGTTTGTTTTCGGTGGCGAGGGGTTGGCCGGATTTGATGGCGTTGATCTCTAAGCGAGAGAGGTGGAGGGAGCCGAAGTTGTAGTCCATGAAGGATTCGGCGGCGATGGGGACGATGGGCTGAACGAGGGCGAACATGGCGTTGGCGTAGTCCTGGATTTCCTGCTGGGCGTGGGAATCCATCCGAAGCGAGAGGAAATGGAAGAGGTTGTGCAGGTCGATCTTCCAGTACCATTCAGTGTAGACGCTGACGGGGAGCGCGATGCGGGCGAGTTCGCGGGAGACGCCCTTCTCGATCAGCTTTTCGTATTTCTCGTAATTCTTTTCGACGTCGTCGAGCCAGCTTAGGAATTCTTTGGCGGTCATTTCGTCGGCGATTTCGGTTCCGCCCTGGCGGTTGCTGGCGCTTTGCTTGCGCACGTTTTCGGGGGTGGGATGATAGAAGCGGTCGCGGACGACGGAATAGCGGGCGGAATATTCGTTGACGTTGGCGGTGCGATGGCGAATCCACTGGCGGGCGATGAAGATGGGCATGACCTGGTGGAATTTGAATTCGACCATTTCGAAGGGGGTGGTGTGGCGATGGCGGGCGAGGTAGCGGATGAGGCCGCGATCTTCGTTGACCTGTTTGGTGCCTTCGCCGTAGCTGACGCGGGCGGCCTGGACGATTGCGAAATCGGCGGTTTTGCCTTTGGGGGCGAAACGGGGCATGACATCGAGCAGCGCGACCATGCCGTGATCGTGAACCTTGGCTTCCCAGCGGGCGGCGCCGTCCATGACGTCGTGCATTTCGGTTTCGAAGGGTTTCTTTTCGATGTTGATTTGGGAGTCGGGGCTGCTCATGCCGTGAATATGAGCAAATGGGGGGAGATTTCAACAGGGGGATCGGGAGGGGCTATTTTGGATTGGGGATTTTGGATTTTGGATTGGGATAGGATTGTTGCGAGCCACGTTTTCAATCCAAAATCCGCAGTCGAAAATCCAAAATCGTGATTTCAACTGAGCATCGCGGCCCAGCGCCAAAGAATCATGTAGGCGACGTATAGCAGGACGAGAAACAGACCTTCGACATGGCCGGGGAGCCAGCGGCTGGTGGAGAAGGGAAGGAGGGCGACGCCGAGGATTAAGAGCATTACGCAATCGACTCGCCAGACGATAAGGGGAAAATTTAAGCGAATTTCGGGTTCATCTTCGACGACGCTTTGCATGGTTGTTGGTTGCGTGGCGGCGGGTTGGGTGGTGGCGGCGGCGAATTCGGCGCGGACGTTGCGATCGACGTGCCAGGCAAGAATGAGAACGGGCAGGATCATGCAGAGGCAAAGGAGGACGAAGGCAACGAATGAATCGACGGCTTGGGTGTATTGGCCACGCTGGGCGAGGGCGGAGCCGGTGCCGATTGTGGGGAGGACGAGGGCGGGGCCGAGTAATAATGCGGCGATGATGGACATGGATGGGAGGCCGGAACGTTGGAGGAGATGCTCGGAACCGGAGACGGCGAGCCATCCAGCGAGAATGGAGATGGCGATCGCGATGGCGATGAGCCAGCCGGGGGCGGAGGAGGAGCGGGGTTTTTCGTGTTCGCTGAGATGAAAGGAGGCGGCGTGGACGAGGGTGGAGGGTTGGCCCCAGACGAGAAGGATGACGATGCCTTCGATGGAGAGGACGGCGGCATCGATCCAGGTGAAATGAGATTGGTAGCCGGCAAGAAAAGTGAGGATGGCGGCGGGCAGGACGAGGGCCCATCTGCGGCGGCCATCGGATGCGATGGCGCGAGGGGGCGCGGTGAAGGTAACGACGCCGAGGGCGAGTGAGAGTGTGGCGACGCAGGCGCCGAAGACGGCGCCGATGGCGATTTCGGGTTGATGGCGGGCGATGGCGATCAGGACGAGGATAAATAGAGGAATGGATTGTGCGGTGGCGCGGCGGATGGGGGATTCGCGGGTGCGGTTGAGGGCGAGGGTTGCGAGGCGGGAAGCGATGTACCAGCCCCCTACCGCGACGATCAGCGGCAGGAGGATTGAGATTTTTAGAAGCGGCTGAACCCCGTCGTCCATTCTTTGTGGAGTGTGCAGGCGAAGGGGCGGCGTGTCCAGCGATGAGGCGGGGCGCTGTCTTGTGGGGGTGGTGCTTGTTCATGCGGTGCAGAGACCGCGAAAGCGCGAGGGCGCGAAGAAAGACGCGAAGGAAATGCGTTTAAGAACAGTGGCACTGAAGTGCCACAGGCGGGTGTGCTTTAATCTTGATTCGTATCACTGGTAATTTTGCAGTTGCAGGTGTGGGGTGAACTGTCTCCCAGGGTACTGCAACGTTTCGCAAGGCGATCGATAAATCTCTGTAGCTGCGACGCCCTGTGGCACTCAATACAATGAACGTTATCCGCAAGAGGCGACGCAGGCGTCGCGGCTACAAGCGAAACGTTGCGGGGTATTGGGAGAGGGAGTTGGGGGATCAAATGGGGAGAATGGCGCGGAGGCGGTCGATTATTTTGGGGAGGATGGAGAGGGTTGTGTCGATTTCGGCGTTGGTTGTGTAGCGGGAGAGGCTGAAGCGGATGGCGCCGTGAGCGATTTTTTCTTCGATCTTCATGGCGCGCAAGACGGGTGAGGGTTCGAGGCTGCCGCTGCTGCAGGCGGCGCCGGCGCTGGCGCAGATGCCTTGCTCGCTGAGGAGGAGGAGGATGGCCTCGGCTTCGAGGCGGGTGAAGGCGAGGTTGGAGGTGTTGGGGACGCGATGGGCGGGGTCGCCGATGAGATGGGAGTCGGGGATGGTATCGAGGACGGTTTTTTCGAATCGATCACGGAGGGAGGCGACGTGGGACATATCGGGGAGATGGGTCCGGGCGAGTTCGGCGGCGACGCCGGCACCGACGATTCCGGCGACATTTTCGGTTCCACCGCGGCGGCCGCGTTCCTGGGGGCCGCCGATGAGGAGTGGGCGGAATCGCAGGCCTCGTTTTGCAAAAAGAATCCCGATGCCTTTGGGGCCGTGGAATTTGTGGGCGGCGCAGCTGGCGGCGTCGATGCCGGCGGCTTTTAGATCGACGGGAATTTTGCCTACGGCTTGAGTGGTATCGCAGTGGAATGGGACGCGGGCAGATTGGCAAATTTGGGCGATCTGCTCGACGGGGAAGATCACGCCGGTTTCGTTGTTGGCCCACATGATGGAGACGAGGGCGACGGTGTCATCGACGACTTGGCGCAGGCGATCGATGTCGAGCGCGCCGTTGTGATCGACGTCGATCCAGATGATTTCGAATCCTTCTTTTGCGAGTTGGACGCACAATTCTCGGGTGGCGGAGTGTTCGACGGTGCTGGTGACGATGCGTTTGCGGGGAGCGCGGGAGATGAGGAGGCCACGCATGGCGGTGTTGATGGATTCGGTGCCGCCGCCGGTGAAGAGGAGTTCGGAATCGGCGCAGTTTAAGAGGGCGGCGAGTTGGGAGCGGGCGGCGTCGATGGCCTGGCGGGCACGTTGTCCCATTCGATGAACGCTTGAGGGATTGCCGTACATTTCCTGCAAAAAGGGAAACATCGCATGCACGACTTGGGCTGCAGGCCGCGTTGTCGCATTGTTGTCGAGATAGACGACGTCCATGGATAGATTGTTACTTGTCACTTGTCACTTGTCACTTGGGGATTCCATTTTGTGACTCGTGAGTTTGCAGGTGCGGCAGGAGTGAAGAAGGCGACGCAGGCGTCGCGGCAATAGTGTCCGGCACAGTAGCGAAGGTTGGTTAGCTGGGCGGAATATTTGAAGAGGTTGTGGTTTCCAGGGGCAGGCGTGCGGCGGGGATGGGTTATTGGCGCGAAGCATCAACGCGGCC
>DATAPK010000532.1:0-14412 GCA_036265245.1 Tepidisphaeraceae bacterium
GAAGACGGTTCCCAAACACTTCGCCATCGAGGACGAGAAAACTGCAAACTGGTTGATTCGCAAGATCACCAGCGCCCGGGCCTATGCCGAACATGTCAAACAATGGGCAGAACATGAGCTTCGTCGCGCCGAACGTGAGGAGCAAACTTTGCTTTTTTTGTTCGGTCGGCAGATCGAAACGTGGGCCAAGAGCGAGATCGCCAAGCTCCACAATCGCAAATCAGTTCAACTGCCCGCAGGCGTGATTGGATTTCGATCAGTTGGCCCATCGCTTCAAGTTGATGATGAGCAGATTGTGCTTGCGTGGGCAACTGTTCATTGCCCATCCGCCGTCGTCAGCGTCCCAAAGCTAAGTCGCGCCGAGCTGAAATCTCATTTCGAGAGGACGGGCGAAGCGCCAGATGGTGGCGCACGTGTTCAACCAGCCGCCGAACGCTTTTTCATCAAATAAAGGAACCCATCATGAAGATTCCAATTCGCATTTATGTCGATCTGCGCAATCGCGTCGAAGATACATTCTTCCATGTTCTCGATGTATCGGTCATCGGCAGCGTTGCCTCGCAAACCATCGCTGAAATTGAATCAGAGGAAGTGTCATTCACAAATCCTCGCATCAATGAAGTGCAGAAGAATGGCCTTGGTTCTCTTGATGTCGAGTTACGAGATCGCTTGCTTACAAAGCTCTTCCGTTTGGCGGTCAGCGAAATGCGCTCAGCCGATGGCAGCGCCATCACGTGGGACATTGCTAATGTCGCTAAATGGATCAACCGCCAGTTCATTGCCGACGATGCCGCCGCGATCTTGAATGTATTAGGAGGTTTCGTGTCACCGGGGATTGAGGTGCGCGATGTGTGTAACGTGCGAATCGATTGAACGGGTAAAGATTTTTCTGCCCGCAGGCCTAGTCGAGTGAAAATTTTATTTCTACGCTGTGTGTCATGGAAATGGAAATCCGTTGAAATGCCGAGGAACGGCTAACACCTGATTGCCGCAATTCCTGACACGCAAATCAATTTCTGATTGGGCGCTGAAAGCGGCCGTATGCAGCGTCCCCGGAGATGATGCGCATTGAATTTGTGCAGTCAGGGAGAACGCCAATGGGAAAGATACGAAAGCCGGTAACGCTTCGTATTGCCGTCCGACAGCAAACCTCTGAAGAGGAACGGATGTTTCTCGCTCGGATCGATGATTTGATCCGTGCGTTAGTCCGCAATGAACTAGAAAGAAGGTCAGGTCATGTCGGAAATCAATCTCAAAGGCAAAAGATTTGTCGTCGTTCTCCGGTGCAGTGAGCCAACCCAAGCGCGTTCAAGTATCCCTCAGCAACGGACTGCGTGCGAAAAATGGCTGCATGACAATGGAGTAGAGGCAATTGAATGGATCGTACTCGAAGGGTACAGCGCCACTCTCGGCGAACAACTCGATACGTTGCTCGACATTTTCCAACGACGTGAAGCAGGAGAGGAATTCGACGGCATTCTGCTGGATTCTTGGAATCGTTTTGTGCGATCTGAGGAGGATGCTGCAACACTATTTCTGCGAAGCATACAGACAGAAGTGTTGGTGGCGACAGCCAAAGACGGTTTGATGGCGGGCGAAGGATCAAGTTTCAAACGGGTCTGCGCTACAGAACAGAGCGTCGGATATGTCCGTGATCTTTCTCGAAATGTCAATCGCGCCGTTGACAAACTCGTTGAGGACGGACTGATCACTCCGAGTAAGGGATTTCCCTTTGGGATCGACCGCATCTACTTCGACGAGCATGGAATATCGCAGTTCCGCGTTCGGCGACTACAGGACGGAAGCAGAGTTGTGATGGATGTCGATGAGCCACACACGGTTCGTTACACAATTCCTGCAAGCCAGCGAAGGCTTCATCTTCGGCAAGAAAATTGGAGATTTGAATTGTGCTTGGGTGATCCCATCGCCGTCCAAGTCGTCAGAGACATCTTCGAAAATCACTACCTAAAGGGGCGACGACCGTACTGGATTGCGAGGGAATTTAATAATCGGCGAATTCCATCGCCGCGCAACAAAATGTGGGGTGCGTCAACAATAGTCGAAATACTTACAAACCCGGTGTACATCGGCCTCAGCGTCGGACGTGTTCGGAGTAAAGGTGTACATAGTGAATTAGCTGCCGGGTCACCAAATATGCACCCGACGCCACGGCGACCACGTACGAAAAAGAACGGCAAAGGTCGGCGCAAGACGGTGGAGGTCATATATCGCATTCCGAAGGTGTGGAAAGCTGTGGAGCAGCCTAAACTCGAAGGATTTCTCGCACCAGCAGTGCGAGAATCAGCACTGTTGGAATGGAACCGAAAAAAGGAAGAGGGTTGGAAGAAACCATCAAAACCGAAACGAAGAACAGGACTCTTTAGAGTTAATTCATCATACTTTCTTTCGGGTTTGATCACTATCAAATCCGACGGCACGCCCATGAAAGGTAGCGTCAGTGGCCTGAACAGCCGCTGCTATCGAACCCATCGAAGCCAACAAAACCCCAGCGATTCGAATAACGCCGAGCGACTCACTGCGTCGATTCCCGAGGACGCTTTCAAAGAGGGAATAAAGGATGTCTTAACCACCTTTGAACCTATCGCCTCAAGGGTTTTACATCACGTTCGGGAATTGCAGGAGGAAATATTAGCGATGAATCTAAAGACAGACCCGCTTCTGAGGGAAAAGGAAGATTTGGAAAAGCGGTTCAAAAACATGTTTCAGGTCGATTGGGAGCGAGGTCGTGAAATCTTGCAGGATGAGATGGACAAAACTCAAATCCGGCTAGAACAGATTGATAGAGCATTGAGTGAGCAAAAATGTATCTCAAAACTCACTGATAAAGACGTGACGGACATTGTGACTTCGGTGGAGCGCCAATTCTTGGAATTGTCTCAAACGTCGGATGTCAGGACGAACGAGGAGATGAGGCGTCTTGCCGAGGTTTTTGTATCTCACATGACTTTTGACCCAGATAGTAGAACTTTAGAGATGGAACTTGCACTGCCCCTCTCCGCAATCCAATGCAAGGATTTTATCACTGCATATGTGGGTACAGACAAAAGATTGGATGTCCAGTTTTTCGAGTATACCCATAAGGAAATCCCGTTGTTAAACGTCGAAATCCTATTGGACGAAGCCAAGAGGTACAAAAGAACGAAGGTTGTGGCGAAAAAGGTCTCACGCCTAGCTGCTTAGCTGAATCCGCTTTTATCCCAGATCACCATGAGCCTCCTTTGAGGTGGCAAATGCTCTCGGTGCGCCTATGCCCAAGAAAGGACGACCAAAAAAGCCGTATCAGACCTCTTGGGGAGAGGTCGTGGTGGGCCTCACGAAGTGCGGCGATGGGCGCTGGCGCATCGTCGAAACCGAGGAGCGTTTCACCGAACATGACGAACGTCGTGCCATTGCCAGATTCAAGAGGTGGCAGGATTCGCGTGCTGCTGATCAGGTACTGATCTCCGTGCCTTCGACGGCGTTTCCTGACAAGCAGAGCTTCCGGCAAGCGTGGGAAGGAGATGTCCATCTCATCCCCGCCTATGGAGATCAGCCTGCTCGTCTGGAAGTACAGCTTCCCGAGCGGGTCCTGTGGCCGTGGTTTCATGAACAGTTGACCGTCCGGCTCGGTTGGGTGGCCGAGAAGGTTGGTATGCCGGAATTGGCAGGACTTGCGAGATTCGATTTGCCGAAGCCGCCGATTCCCGTCGGTAAGGTAAGGGCAGGCTACCAGAACCATTCGACTGCAACCAAATTCGCCAAGCAGCAAGCTCTCAAATCGTTTAACACACTGGTCGAGTTTTCTGGCGCAAAAACTTTAGATGACCTAACCGATGAGAAGTTGCTGGCATTTCGTAAACACATTGTCAAAGACTCAGGAATGAAGAGCAGCGGAACAATCACAGGATTTTTCAGCCGTATTCGTAGCGTCATAAGAATTGCTGGTCGAGAACTCGATGCAGTTCAAATTGACGCCTTCCTTTCACGATGTAAGGCGAAGCTTTATTCGCCGCCGAATAATGTCGTGGATGATCCCCGCCCAATCAGTCGCACGAATTTCCAAAAACTCTTGAACGGTGTTGACCAGACGGATGTGCCGCAGATGTGGAGGGCGATGCTTCTGATGGGACTGAACGCTGCGATGTATATGGAGGACCTTTGCGGCCTTGAATGGAAGTCGCTCGATTTGGAACAAGGAACGTACATCGCTCGGCGGAAGAAAAGAGGGAGATGTCTTCGAGTGGCAATGCTGTGGCCGGAAACTATCGCTGCTCTCGGTGCTGTTCCACGCCGTGGAAACAGTCCTTATGTTTTCACCAGCGCTCATGGCACGCGATACAACAAGAACTGCAAGATCAATGATTTCAAAGATTATCGCGAGAAGATTGGTGTCGTGGATGTGACGTTCAGTCATGTGCGCGATGGTGCATACACCTCAGCGGTCCACGCACTTGGTGTTGATGCGAAGTTCGCGGAGTTGCTCGCGGGCCACAAAACCGGCATGAAGGACAAATATGTTTTGAGGACTCCTTGGATTGTGAAACCGGCGACTGATGCGATTTACGCCGCTTATTTCGGGTAATTGGCCCGTTTGCTCGTTGAAGGTCGGTGGGATATTATGAATTGCGTTATTTCCGAAGTGTCGGAAAATGTGTCGGAAATTCGGAGTCGATTGATATAAGTCCTTGTTGTTAAAGGACTGATTTTGCGGGTGTAGCTCAATGGCAGAGCGCTAGCCTTCCAAGCTAGCTGTTGAGGGTTCGAGTCCCTTCACCCGCTTTCCTCCCCTCTCGCCGCGACAGAATGTTTTAATTGTCATCGTTCGATTATCTCCCATGCGTCATTTTGCCGTTGCCGAAATTGCCTGACCCACCAAGGCATCGTCCTAAACGATACAAACCCTTTCCGGCGCGCATTTTGCAGACCTGTTCAGCCTATGGAAGCCGTAACCATTGGGCATCGTTGTGCATCCCATGAAGGTATGCCATTTATTTCAGAACGAGACAATCTGCTTTTGGAAACCAGGCAGGTGATTGAAAGCAGGGGTTCATTCATGGATCGAACGGATCTGCTCGATCTCATCGAACGCCTGCATCAGGTGATTGAGGCAGAGGATGCGCGGGATCGCGAATCACTGAACGAGATGCCGAGCAACCAATTTGCCGCGATGATGCCGTTTGCTTCTCACTGAGCGTGTTCTTCAGTTTCAAACTGAATGCCCTGGGGTTGCCAGCGAAGTTTTGCCACGCCGGGCAGATGGGACAATTCAGGGATAAATGGGGGCGGGTTGGTTTGGCGGCGGCAGATTTTCCAGAGGACTTCGCAGGAGAGGATTCGCCGGTTGCCGTCGTTTTGATACTCCACGCCCCATGCGCCAATTTTGCAGTTGTTTTTGTGGATGATGGATCGAATGTCTTCATCGGCGGGGCCGTCGGTCAGGATGATCATGGCGAGGATTGATCGAGAATCCCGGTGAATTGCCTGTTCGAGGAATTTCAATCCCCAAAGAATGAGCAAGCCCAGGATTAGCGCGGCCAGCCCGAGGCCGATCTGTCCGCCACCAAAGCAGAGGCCCATGACAGTGACAAACCAGAGGGTGGCGGCGGTGGTGATGCCGATCACCAAATCGTCTCGCCGCAAAATCGTGCCGGCGCCGATGAAGCCCATGCCTGAGAGAATGCCGAGCGGTAAGCGCATTAAATCGATGACGACAAAAGAATCGTGAGCTTTGCCGGTGGAATTCATCAGGAGATTGGCTTGCAGCATGGCGAGGGATGCGGCGAGACAGACGAGAAGGGTTGTGCGGATTCCCGCGGGCCTGCCGTGCTCGCCGCGATTCAGGCCGATGACGAATCCCGCGAAGACCGTCAACGCCAATCGCAATGCGATGGTCTGCCATGGCAAGGTCACTGGCATCGGGGCGTCTCCTACGACCGGATATCCGGAAAACGAACTTTACCTCCGAAAAAATAACAGCCCTGACGAGAATTAGCAGCGGGAAATCCGCGTTAGCGGTGGAGATTAAAGGGGTTTGACGCGTTGGCATTCCCATTGCTTAATCTCCTTTTGTGTCAAAAATTCGGGTTTAATTTTTCTTTCTCGAGGAGTGATCATCATGCGACAGAAGTTAGCGATTTTAGCGGCGGCGGCGCTTGCGACGGCTTGGGTTCTTCCGGGGCCGAGTATTTCACGCGCTGCGGATACAGATAGTCAACCGATTTTGCTGGCGGCCGGCGGCGGAGGCGGCGCGGGTGGTGGCGGATCTTCGGGCGGCGCAGCGTCGGGTGGAGCATCCGGTGGATCGGGCGGGGCAGCTTCTTCCGGCGGCCACGGAACCAGCGGCAACGCGGGAACCGGCGCGTCGGCAGGCACAGGAGCAACGGGCACTGGAGCGGCTAATACTGGCATGACGGGTACGAATGGATCGACCGTTGGCAGTGGCTCGACATCGATCGGCGCTGGCAGCACGTCGGCCGGCACAGGTAGCAATACTGTTTCTGGCAGCGGATCGCTGAACAATTCTGGAACAACCGGCGTAACCGGGAGCAGCACGATTACCACTGGCAATGGCGGCTTGGGTCAGACGAGTGGAACCGGCGCGATTGGCAGCGGCACGGTTGGGCCAGGCGCTGGTGCGGCCAATGGATTGAACGGCGGAACCCTTGGAACCGGCGTTAATGTGGGTGTTGGAACACTCGGACAGAACAGTGGCACACAGGCGGTCAATACCGGCACCCTTGGATCGAGCAGCCTAAATAACAATTTGGGCAGCCTTGGTGTAAACGGAAACGGCACGATGAGCGGATTGGGCACCAACAGCCTGCAAACGACTGGCGCGATTGGCAGCGGCACGGTTGGGGTTGGAGCCGGCGCCGCCAACGGTTTGAACGGTGGAACCATGGCAAACGGCACCGGAAGCCTTAGCACGGGTAGTCTCGGGACAGGCAGCCTTGGAACCGGCAGCGCTGGTATCGGATCGCAGAGTGCCAGTACTGGCAATGGTTCTCTTAGCACTGGGTCCCTTGGCAATGGAACCAATACCACGGTGAACGGCGGCACGCTTAACAATGGAAGTCTTTCGACCGGCACCTTGGCGGGCGAGAGAATTAACGGCAGCGGCACGAACAACACTTCTGCTGGAACGATGAATACCGGTGCTTCTAACCGAACGAGCGGCCAATAGCTTGCGGTTTGAATTTCCCCGTTGGTTTGAAGAAGGCGCATCTTGCGGGATGCGCCTTCTTTTTATGTCGTGTCCGCCAAAGTTGCGGTGAGAATGGATATTTTTACGGTATGATGTATTTGCCAATCGAAAGGGTGAGATGCGCGGGCACAATTGGTGGGTGGAGAAGCTTGAGGCGCGGTGGCTGCTCAGCGCCGTGATGTTTGATTCGCAATTTGCGGGAGGATACACGCCGGTGACGAGCGATCCTTCACGGGTGGCGGACGTGGCGATTGAGCAATCCGACAGCAAGATTATCGTCGCGGGCCACACACACAGCGATCCGGACAACATCGCATTGTCTGTCTCTCGATATGACACGAACGGCTCGATCGACAGCACGTTCAATCACGGCCAGCCTGATATTTTTCAATTGAAGCCCAAGCCGTGCAAATTGCGCAACAGGCGGATGGGAAGATTCTCATCGTTATTGTGAACGCCACCGATTCGGGTTCCGCAACAATCTTGCGACTGAATGCGGATGGATCTCGCGACGCTTCATTCGGCGACAATGGGATGATCTCTGGTCTTGCCATCCAGCCGATCAAATTGATTGCCTTTGCTGGCGGGAAAATAATGCTGTTGGGAACGGCTGCCGGAAGCAAGCAGCCGGAGGCGATTCAGTTGAATGCTGATGGCAAGGCAGATGCGCATTTCGGAACTGCCGGCGCGCTGCAGATTAATGATAGCGAACTTCTTGGGGCGGCGATTGTCGACGGAGAGACGGTGGTGCTGGGGCTGAGGAGTATTCTATCCAAGTCTGGACATCGCCGTAATCAAATCGTTCTGATGAAGCTGACCGCGACCGGCGGAATCGATCCAGCGTTTGGCGAAGTGGACGGCGCGACGATGATTATCACGCCATTTGTATCACAACAGCAACCATCATCGTTTGATGGAACGCGATTCCTGGTGCCGGTGCAGTTGCCGACGGCGAGCCTGATTGCAATCAAGCTTGACGGCACGATGGATTTGAAGTTCGGTACAAAGGGGGCGCTCACCGACCTGAATGCGATACAGTTTGCTGCGGCGCCTGGGGTGCGACTGGTTGGTGCGAGCGGCATCTATTCAAATGATGATGGGCAGGGAAATATCAGCGAAGGGCCCGGGAACGTCAGCGTTTACACGCCGCACGCGAAGGTCGATTCGAGTTTTGGAGATGATGGGGGGGGAATCTTTTTTGCGCCGGACAGTTTTGGGGACGGCGGCGTGAACGGAACTGCGATTGGGCTGAACGATACGATTTACGTACTTGATTTCGACATGGACGGAAACGCGGGATTGAACGGCTATGACCGCAACGGACATATCACGGACAGCCTGCCCAACTCGCAGAATATTGCCCCTGATTTTGATAAGGCTTTCACGATCCAAATCCGATGGGAAGCTGTTGGTTGCTGGAGATCCGGAGGATCAGACGGGCGAACTTCCTGACCAACTGGCCATCACGCGCTTCGACATGCTTGGAAATGAAGATCCAACTTTCTATTTCACTGGCGAGCGGATGATCGATTCGGCTACTGATGTTTTTCCGCTGGCGTTGACTCAATTGCCGGATGGGGATGTGGTGGTCGTGGGCTTTGGCGATAATCGCACGAATTTCGAGGGAGCCGTTACTCGGCCGCGGCGAGTGGTACTGCGGTTTCGCACGGCGACGATCCCCGGATCGGTTGCGTTCGGGTCGGATGGGAATCTTGAGATCGCCGGCGGAGCGGGAAATGACACGCTGACGGCTTCGGTTAGCGGATCGATGCTGAATGTCGTGATCGATGGAGTTACGCATTCTTTTGATGAGAATTCGGTGGGCCAGATCGTGGCGCGTCTGGGGGCTGGAAAAGATTTGGTCGATCTTGGCAATATTCCCAACGCGGCTTCGATTTTTGGAGATAGCGGCAACGACACGTTGATCGGCGGCGCGGGGGCGGATTCGATTTTTGGCGGGGATGGCAATGATTCACTGGTTGGTGGAGCGGGCGATGACATGTTGGACGGAGACGCTGGCACGGATGTGATGAAAGGCGGAATTGGAAACGACCTGGCCAGTTATTTTGGCCGAAGCGAGAACCTGTCGCTTAGCCTCGATGGCGTGGCCAACGACGGCGCGGCGGGCGAGCACGACAATATTGCCAGCGACATCGAAAATATTAATGGCGGCGGCGGAGATGATTTCATCACGGGCAACAATGAGCCGAATGTGCTGAATGGCGACGGGGGAAATGACACCCTCGTAGGACTGGCGGGCGGGGATAAGTTGACTGGATATGATATCGATCCCGGCACAGGGAACGATACGGTTAAAGGATCGAACGACCAACCGGTGGGCATTTTAAGATATGAGACGATCACCACGCCGATCGTCGCCGATCTGGTGCGGGGCACGGTTCGGTTTACATCTGGGCAAGTGGACCGTTTGCCGGATGGGGTCAGCGATTTTGAATCGGGGAACGGGAGCGATCAAATCCGAGCGGGCGGGACCAACGACGGCCAAGTGGTCACAGGCGGCGATGGGAATGATGTGATTGTCGCAGGTCCGGCCGCCAATATTCATGAGAATTTTTTCATGAGCTTCTTTGGCGGAGCGGGGAATGACCAACTGACCGGGGCGAATACGATGATGGGTGGAAGCGGATCGGATACGCTGACATCGGATAATGGCGTGATCACGACGATCAGCTATGCAGACCAGGCCGGGCCTATGATGGTGGATTTGTTTCACGGTAGCGTGCCGGGCAAAGGGGATGTGATCCACGGAAAGATTGATGTCGTCATTGGGTCGAGTTTTGATGACACGCTAATTGGCAGCAGCGGGCCGGAAATGCTGGAGGGTGGAGCAGGAAATGATTCGATCAGCGGGTCTGGCGGAAATGATGTTCTGATAGGTGGTCGCGGAAATGACACACTAGTGGGTGGAAAAGGGGATGATGAATTGGGACCGGGTTTGGGGGCTGATCTGCTCAGCAGCGGGCCAGGAACGGATATCGCGAGTTATCGTGAGCGTGTTTCCGGGCTGAATCTTTCGCTCGATAATATTGCGAATGACGGCGGTACTGGGGAGATGGATAATATTCTTACCGACGTTGAAAACATCACGGGCGGCAGCGGCGCGGATCGAATCGTCGGGGATTCGGCCAATAACCGATTGGACGGGTGGTTCAATAGCGATCCAAGCGCCAAAGACACGTTCATTGGTGGCGGCGGAAACGATACTCTGCTGAATGGTTGATTTGCGATTTTGTTCTACTCTCCGCCGACAGCGTTGCGGCGGATGACATCTGAATAGAACTTGGCGCTGAGTTTGGGGATACGCTCCATGGTTTCGTAGTTGGTGTAGCAGATGCCAAAGCGCTTGGTGTAGCCGTAGGCCCACTCGAAATTGTCGAGGAAGCTCCAGAGGAAATAGCCCTTGAGGGGATAACCTTCGGAGACGGCGCGGTGGACCTGGATGAGGTGATTTTGGAGGAACATCATTCGGCCGAGATCCATCACTTCATTTTTTTCGGTTGGGCGATCGGGGTTGGCGCAGCCGTTTTCGGTAATGTAGATCGCGGGGGCTTTCCAGAGTTCGCTGACAATTCGCGGCGTCCAGTAGAGGATGGACGGACCGATGTTCAGCCAGGGCATGTGCATCTTGGGATAATCCTGGTCGCAAGGAATGTGCGTCCAACCTTTGGGAGAAGAAAGGTCGTGGCGAACGTAGGTTGGGGCGTAGAGATTCATGCCGACAAAATCGAGGGGCGTATTGATGACCTTCATTTCTTCGGCGGTGAAGACGGGTGCGTCATCGCCCTGCTCTTTGAGATAGTTGGGATGATATTTGCCTTCCATGATGGGGGTCATGTACATGCCGGATAGTTCGCGGAGGGCTTCTTTGGCGGCGGCGATGTCTTCTGGGTTTTCGAGAAGCGGGACAACGCCGGGCATGTTTTCCGCTAAGCCGACAAGCGATGGTTTTTTACTGCTGGCGCGGATGGATTGCACCGCTAAACCATGCGCGTATACCGCATGATGTCTTGACTGGTTGAGAACTTTTTTCGAGACCACTTTTCCGGGGGCGAAGGGTTCGCTGCTGGCCGTGTAGGCTTTGTCGAGGTAGCAGAAGAATTCGTTGATGGTGAAGATTCCGGCGAGACGGTCGCCGAGGTGGTCGGCCATGAAGGCGGCGTAATCGGCGAAGTCCTTGGCGCAGTCTTTGGATTCCCAGCCGCGATATTTGTCTTCGGCCCATTGAGGGAGATCCCAGTGGAAGAGCGTGAGCCAGGGCTGGATGCCGGCGTTGCGGAGTTCATCGACGAGGCGGCTGTAGAAGTCGAGGCCTTTGCCGTTGGATTTGTCGGGGCCGGCGGGAAAGATTCGCGACCAGGAGGAAGAGAAGCGATAGGCTTTCACGCCGAGGGACTTCATCAGGGCGACATCATCTTTGTAGCGGTGGTAATGATCGGTTGCGACGTCGCCGTTTTGGTCGAAGGCAATGGCACCGGGGCGACGGCAGAAGGTGTCCCAGACGCTTGGGCCTCGACCGTCTTCACGGACAGCGCCTTCGATCTGATAGGCGGCGGTGGCGACGCCCCAGCAGAAGCCCTTTGGAAATTCGCAAAACTTTTGATTCATATATATTTTCTCGCGTATTTAGAGCTTCTAAAAATACCCGATGACCTCACGATGGGTCAAAAAGGGCATGAATGCGAGGCGTCGCGACGAAGCCGTATTGATACGATACAGCGAGGAGCGAGAACGAAGCAGTCGTGCCCTTTTTGGCCCACCCTGCGGGCGACACAGAATCGACTGATCTGCGTTGTCGCTCCGGCTCGAAGGGTCATCAAGACCCCGTTCTCGCCGTCGCTCCCAGCATCTGAGTCGATTCTGTCTCGTTGTGAGGCCATTGGGTATTTTTAGAAGCTCTTAGTCACTTCGGGTCAGCATACAAAATACCACGACCGTCGGTTCCAACATAGACACGGCCAAAGATTCTGGGGTCGCCGCTGATGCAGCGGAAGCGGGTGCCGTATTGATGCTCGTCGTCGTTGATGCGGAGCCATGTTTTGCCCGTGTCGGTAGAGCGGAAGATGGATTTGAGGTTGTTCATGGTGGCGATGGCGAAAATCGTGGGGTAATCGCTGCCGGACGGGGGTTTGCCGAAGCTGATGGTTTCGATTTGGAGGTTGGGATCGAGCTTGGCGAAGGTTTTACCGGCGTCGGAGGAGTGGAAGAGGGCTTGTTTGCTGACGAACCAGAGATCGCCGGGTTTATCGAGAGTGGCAATGAGGGGCCATGCGGCTTCGCGCGAGGTGGGTTGGTCGGGGCGAGTGTCGGGGAGACCTTGGGAATCGGTTTGAGTGAAGGTTGCGCCAGTGTCGGAGCTGGTGAAGAAATGGCCGGTGGAGAAGTCGAGGGCGTAGAAGGAATTGGGGTTGGCGCGGTCTGCGATGGGGCGGGCGCCGTTGGGGAGGCCGGTGACAGGAGACCAAGTCTTTCCTCGATCGCGAGAGATTGTTGGGGGACGGGTCATCAACATGAAAGTTGAACCATCTGCGGAGGTGATGATTGCGGGGGTGGAGCGGAATCTTCCGGATTGTTGTCCTTGCGTTTGCGAAACCGCAAGCGGGGACCACGTGTGTCCGCTATCTTCAGAATATGCTAGTGAAGGTTGTTGGTCGTGGGGTTGTCCGGAGCGGACGATGACGTCGGGTTTTTGTCCGGCGTAGTCGAGGGTGTTGGTGTTGTTGAAGATGGGGTTGGAGTGCATGCCTTGCGGCGGCGAGGTGTCGAGATCGTCGTGGGTGAAGCCGCCGATGTCGCCGAAGCCACTAAGGAGATGGGGGCCGGCACTGGGGCTAAGGAGAGTGATGATGGCGGTTTCTTCAATGCCGTCGGCCCAGACGGACCAGTGGGTGGGTTGATCTTCGCTGGTGTTGGAGAAATCGTGGGTTTCGTACATGGCGGCACCGGTGGCGTAGACGGTGTGATTGCCGTCGAAAGGGTCGATGGCGAAGGCGGCCATCCACCAGCCTAGCTTGGGTTGTTTGTCGCCCCAGAAAAGATAGGGAGAGATGGAAACTTCGCGCTGGGCTTTTTCGGAGATTTCGTGCCAGGTGTTTCCGCCATCAGTTGAACGATAGATCGTGTCGACGGGATGCCAGTGGTTGAGGGTGGAGACGGCGAGGGTATTGGGGTGCTGGCGATCGAGGGCGATGCCGCAGTAGCCGCCTTTATTGCGGTCGGGGCCTTTGTCGGGGGTGATGTCGGTCCACTCGTTGGTTTTGGTGTTGAGTTTGAAGACGGCGCCGGCGGTTGCTCCGTTTGGGCCGGCGTTGTTGGCATAGGTGATGTAGAGAGTGCCGGCGTCGTTGAGGGCGGTGCGGAGGGGGAGGAGGGATTTTTCGGGTTCGCTGGGGATCGCGCTCCAAGTGGCGCCGGCGTCATCGGAGCGAAACAAATGATGTTCACCAGGGTCGGCGGAGGCGACGAAGATGGTTTTCGATGCGCTTCCGCGAGAGTTGCTTGTTGAATCGAATATGACGAAGCTCAATCCGGTGTGAGTGCGCTGGCCGCGCGAGGGATTGCCGAGGCCTTTTAAGGGGAAGGATTCGACTTGTTGCCAATGCTCGGCGGAGTCGGTGGATTTCCAGAGGCCTTCGTGGCGGGAGGCGAAGTAAAGGATTTTCGGATCGTTCGGATCGACGGCGAGGCGCTCGCCGACACCTCGGCCATCTTCGTTGCCGCCCATGCGGAAGGAGACCGGGAAGACGGACCAGGTTTTGCCTCTGTCGCGCGAGCGGAGCATGGCGGCGGGTTCGTTGCTGTACATGCCGGCGGCAGTGTAGACGGTATTGGGATCAACGGGGTCGAGGGCGATGCTTTCGCCGCCGAAGTAGTTGGATTCTTTGAGGAAGTCGGTGAGGGGCAGCCATTTCTTTTGGGCGTCGTCCCAGCGATAGCAGCCGCCGATGTCGGTGCGGCAGTAGGCTAAACCTTTTTCTAATGGACTGAAGATGATGTTGGGGATGAAACCGCCGGCGACGACTTTGACGTTTTTCCAGGTGTAGTTTGCTGGCTGGGCGGCTGCACTGAAGATGAAGATTTGAACCACGAAGGCACGAAGGCACGAAGAAAAGCACGAAGGGACTTTGTTTGTTGTGACTTTTCGGCTTTGTGTCTCTGTGTTTATTTGGCGGATCGCTGATTTCATCTTT
>DATAPK010000533.1:0-1849 GCA_036265245.1 Tepidisphaeraceae bacterium
GTTTTCACCCAGCAGGCGCGTGGGTGTGCTCTGTACCGGGCTTTTTACAAAACCAGATAGCGACCGCGCAGACAAGCAAGGCGATGGTGATGACTAGGAACGCGTCGTTGAACGCCATGACAAACGCCTCGCGGCTAACGAGTGACTTGATAACGGCATACGATTGCTTGAGAGCGGCTGTCGCATCAAAACCTTTATTGACGAAATTTCCTTGCACTGCAGCGAGCCGTGCCTGTGTCGCGGGCGAATAAACAGTGACCAATTCGCCGATGCGGAGATCGTGAAATTGTTCACGGCGTGTGATCAGCGTGGAAAGAATTGCGATACCAAAGCTGCCGCCGACGTTTCGAAAGATGTTGAAGATGGCAGAACCACTGCCAGCGTCCTGCGCCGCGAGCGTCGCCACGGCCAGGCCTGTGATCGGCACGATAGTAAACGGTTGACCAAACGCGCGCACGATATTGGCGAGCCTCAGTTGATCGCCAGCGTAATCAAAGCTCATGCTGATGTTCATGTAACAACTGACCGCGAAGATGAGACAACCCCAACAAACAAGGAGGCGTTGATCGAAGCGTTTCATCAGCAGCGGCAGGAACGGGAAGATGAGAAACTGTGGCAAGCCAACCCAGATCAACACTTCACCAATTTGCAGGGGGCTGTAGCCCTGGACCGTGCCGAGATAAAGCGGAATTAGAAAAATGGTGCCGTAGAGTGCCAGACCAAGTCCGAAAGCGATGACGGATGCAAAGGCCAGATTGCGACAGGCCAGCAGACGCAGATTCACGAAAGGTTTATCCCGGACAAGTTCGATAACAACAAAAAGCGGAACGAAAATCGCAGCGAGAATCGCACAATTGCGAATGAACGGGCTGCCGAACCAATCCTTGCGCTGGCCTTCTTCCAGCATTGCAATGAGTGAGCCGAGTCCAATAGCCATGCAGAGAATTCCCCACCAATCCCCAGTGCGGAGCTGCCCGAGTTTCATCGATTCCTTTTTAACACCATACAGGATCGACGTCAGCATCAGTGCACCGGGAATGAAGTTGACGTAAAAATTCCATTCCCATCCGAAGTGGTCCGTCAGCCAGCCGCCAATCGCCGGACCGATCGCGGGGGCAAGCGTGGCCGTCATCCCAAACATCGCCTGCCCGACCGGCAAAAGATTTTTTGGCATCGTGCTTACGATGACGGTGAGCGCCATCGGAATGAAAATACCGCCGGTAAAACCCTGGCCGGCTCGGAACACGATCATCTGGCTCAAGCTGGTGGAGATGCCGCAAAGCGCGGAGAACAGCAGGAACAGAAATATGTTAGCGATCAAGTAGTAACGAACCGTAAAGACTTTGGCGAGCCAGGCAGTCAGCGCGATGGTGACAATTTCGCCTACCAGGTAGGCGGTTGAAATCCAGGAGCCTTCGTCGGGCGTTGCGGCGATGCCGCCGGAGATATCGCGCAAGGATGAGTTGGTAATCTGAATATCGAGAACGGCCATGAACGCCCCCAGCATTGTGCCGAACACAGCGACCCATTTCCGAAAATCCATCGTGCGGTTTTCCTCGGGCATGGCCGCACCTCACTCGCGTTTCCCTGTGCGTAGATCGATCTTTGGCTCGCACGATAATCCTGGTACCACGCGGCTCCGATATTTTCCGACATCGTCGAACACGATCTTCACCGGCACGCGCTGCACAATTTTTGTGAAATTGCCGGTGGCGTTGTCCGGTGGAAGCAAAGCAAATGTCGATCCCGTACCCGGCTGCAAGCTATCAATATGCGCGCTGAATTTGTGATCTGGGATTGAATCGATCTTGACATCGACATGCTGGCCGACGCGCATTCGCGCCAGCTG
>DATAPK010000534.1:0-2497 GCA_036265245.1 Tepidisphaeraceae bacterium
TTCTCGCTCACCGTCATCGGCGCGCCCGTGCGGTTCTCCACCGCCGTGGTCACCGCCACCTCATATCCCTCGCTCTTTCCCTTCGATTCCGAAATCGAATCCAGGCGATAAGTCTTCCGCACGCGCGCAAGCGGCTTGCCATCCTTATCGTCGATATTCACAAAATAGGTCGCCTCCCCCGCATTCGGCTTGCTCGAAATTTCCTGTGTCCAGTTATACCCCGCCAGATCGATCGCCTGCCCGTTGATCGTCACCGTTCGCGTCGCCAGTGCATTTTCCTCAGGCCCAAACGTGTCCGGCTGCTCGAACGAATACGCCTCCGGCTTGCCCACCTCCAGCTTAAATCGATTCAGCGTCACGCGCTCGATCGACGCCCCTGTTGGGTTCAGCCGAATCTGCATCACATAATCAGTATTGCTCTCCTCGCCGGCCCCAATCTCCGCCGCCTGTGCCGGCTGGCTCGTCGGCTCAATGTGCATCCCCGTTGAAATAATCGCCACACCCTGCGTGGTCGGTTCCGTCGTGGAGCTGGCAACCGTGCTAGGCCCAGTCGTCGACTGCGGTTCCGTCGATGCAACCTGCGTGGTGGGCGCATCCTGTCCCGGGATCTTCCAGTTGTTCTTCTTAAACACCCATGCGATGACAAGCTGATAGCCCAGGATGACCATCATCGCGAGCATCATCCCGGTGATCATTCGTTTCGTATCCATCAAGTCTTTCAATCAAAAACCCGAATTCCCAAATCCGAATGACCAATGAATGACCAAATCCAAATGACCAATTCGGCATTTGGATCTTGGTCATTCATTGGTCATTCTGGTTTGGTTATTCGTCATTTCTTCAAAGTTATCTTCCATCCAACAGCCGCGTGCCCAGGAAATTATCCAGGTTTGGATTATCGCTTACCTTCCGAACCGTCGTGTCGACATCGTATTCCTTGCGGACGAACTCGATGTGCGTGTCATGGACGATGACAAAGCTGCTTCGCGGGTCGCGATCGCGGGGCTGGCCAACCGAGCCCACATTCACAATCGCCTTTTCATCGGACAATTCAAACTTATAGTCCAGCTCATCGGGGCTATAAAAATCAGGTCCTTCTAGAAACACCCCAGGCACGTGCGTGTGGCCGACGAAACAGAGCTTTTCAAAACGCTCGAAAATGCTCACGAATTTGCCGGGGTTTGTATAAATGTCATCTGGGAAGATGTATTCATTGATTGGCCGGCGCGGGGAGGCGTGGACGGCGACAAAATCGTTGGTTCGGATGCGAACGGGCAGATTGCCGACATATTTCCATCTTTCGGCCCGCTCGGCCACGTTGGGATCCTTATCAAACTCGTTTCGCGTCCAGAAGCAGGCGGATTCGGCGCCGCTGTTGAAGTTGTAGGGCTCGTAAAAGACCGCGAAATCGTGGTTGCCCATCAACGCCGCCCGGCAGCGCTTTCGCACCAAATCCAGGCATTCCATCGGGTTAGGACCATAACCGACGATATCCCCGAGGCAAACCACGTGCTCGATGCCGCGTTTATCGATCTCGGCGAGGACCGTGGTGAGGGCTTCAACGTTGCCGTGGATGTCGCTGACGATTGCAAACATAGTTCGATCCGCAAAACGAATCGGGAATCGTACGGATCGCCCATCCAAGCGTCAATTCGGCCATAAAGGCTTGCCCTTTCTTGATTTCGCCGTTTCGGTACCTAGATTCTATTTACGAATAGAAAACAAGATTCACCGCAGAGGCGCGGAGAACGCAGAGAGAAGCATTAACAATGGGCGTAAAGTTGAATGATTTGCGCTTTTATCGATATTCCATTTTTTATTTTTCTGTATTCTCTGCGTCCTCCGCGCCTCTGCGGTGAATCCATCTTTCGAGCGGACTGCTTATGTCACAAAAAACAATCGGTGTGTGTCTGCTGGGTTGCGGGATTGTGGGGGGCGGCGTGCAGAAAATCCTTCGGGAGCAACGCGATCTTTTGCGCGCTCGCACGGGCATTGACTTTGAGCTTCGCCATGTGGTCGTCAAAGATCGCGAAAGCTATCCGGCGGGACATGAGAATCTGCCGATGTCCACCGACGCGCATGCCGCGATCGATGATCCGAAGACCGATGTTGTTGTTGAGTTGATCGGCGGGACGGGGATTTCGGGGACGTTTATTGAGCGCGCTCTCAAGCTGGGCAAGCCGGTTGTGACCGCGAACAAAAGTTTGCTGGCGGCGCGGGGGGCGGAACTTTTTGGCCTGGCTCGCAAGCATAACACGTGCATCGCGTTTGAAGCTTCGTGCGGGGGAGGCATTCCGATCATTGGGGCGATGCTGCAAGGTCTCATCGCCAACAAAGTTCATGCGCTGATCGGCATCGTTAACGGCACTTGCAATTTCATCCTGACCCAGATGACACAAAAAGGATGGAGCTATGAGCAGGCATTGTCGGAAGCGCAGAAGCTGGGGTTTGCGGAAGCGAATCCGACGTTGGATGTTTCGGGGCGCGACGCGGCGCA
>DATAPK010000535.1:0-7014 GCA_036265245.1 Tepidisphaeraceae bacterium
ATTTTCGCCCTCGCATCCCTGCAAAGCCTCTACGCCCTCTTCCGCCGCCTCAAAAGAGGCCCGCATCACTACGAGCAAATGCTCCGCGAAAGGACTCGCTAACCCGCGCTGAAGCGGAACAGACATACAGCCATGACCAACCCCTTAAAAAATATCGAGGCGTTCTACGATGCCCGCAGCGAAGGCGACCGGCTACATCAAGGCATCGGCCGGCTGGAAGCCGTGCGCACACTGGAACTGCTCACCCGATTTCTCCCTCCTCCGCCGGCGATCATCGCGGATGTTGGAGGCGGCACCGGTTATTACGCGCGCTGGCTGACGGAGCGTGGGTATATCGTCCACCTGCTCGATATCGTTCCCGCTCACGTTGACGCCGCACGAAAAGTTCAACCGCCGCCGGCTTCAGCGACGCTTGGCGATGCACGTCATCTGCCCTGGACCGATGCCAGCGCCGACGCTGTATTGCTCATGGGCCCGCTTTACCATCTGAAGGAACGAAGCGACCGCGTCCGCGCATTCAGCGAGGCTCGCCGTGTTCTGCGCCCCAACGGTCTTCTCTTCGGCGTGGTCATTCCCCGCTGGGCATCCACGTTGATCGGTATGCTTCGCGGCTGGACTTTCGACGATGCGTATGCCGCCATGGTTCGCCAGGAGATAACGGAGGGCCAGCATCTGCCGCCAACCGACTGGCCCCTCTTCATGGAGGGCTTCTTTCACAATTCAAAAGACCTGCACGATGAGGCGCGAGCAGGCGGTTTTGATGTGCGGCTGCAAGCCGCGATCGAGGGCCCGGCGTGGCTGAGCCAGGAATTCGATTCGGCCTGGGAAGACCCCAAAAAACGCGAACGCATCCTCCAACTGGCGAGGCTGGCGGAAGGCGATCCTGAGATTTTAGCCGCAAGCCCCCACATCGCGTTCATCGCCGGCGGCACGAATGTTGCCGGATAACCATCCGCCGCGTTGCGCATCAAGGATGTGCAATCGATCCATCACATCATCACCAAACCATCATAATTCACGCATACTGTATCATTACCTTTGAATGACTCAAATTGACCCTATTTTGCGGAGGCTTCTCATGCGGCTATCAGGTTTTCTCTTCGTGGCGGGACTTTCGATCCTTCCCTCTTTGGTTCAGGCGCAACCCGCTGCGACAGGCCAAGACTATAAAGTTGTCAAGAAAGCCAAGGTTGGCGGTGCGGGCGGATTTGATTACGTCTATGCCGACGCCGACGGCCGCAAGCTCTATGTTCCGCGCTCCGGCCGCGGCGGCGATGCAAAATCCCGCGTCAACGTCTTCGATCTGGATACCCTTCAACCCACCGGCGAAATCCCCGACACCAACGGCGTGCACGGTGTCGCCGTCGATCCCAAATCGGGCCACGGCTTCTCCAGCAGCAACCCCGTCGTCATGTTCGACACCAAAACCCTCGCCACCATCAAAACCATCCCCGTCCAGGGAAACCCCGACGGCATCTTCTTCGAACCCGCCACCGAGCGAATCTACGTCCTCAGCCACCGCGCTCCCAATGTCTCCGTCATCGATGGCAAAGACGGCTCGATCGTCGGCACGATCGACCTCGGCGGCGCGCCCGAGCAGGGCCAAAGCGACGGCAGCGGCCACGCCTACATCGACATTGAAGACAAAGACAACATCGCAGTCGTGGACACCAGCACGATGAAGGTCACCGGCCATTACGATCTCGCCGGCAAAGGCGCCGGCCCAGCCGGGCTTGGCCTCGATGCCAAAAACCAAATCCTCTTCGCCTTCTGCCACGAACCCAACACCTGCGTCATCCTCAGCGCCGCCGACGGCAAAATCCTCTCCACGCTCCCCATCGGCAACGGCACCGACGGCGGCGGCTTCAACCCCAACACGATGGAAGCCTTCAGCTCCCAGCGCGATGGAACCCTGACGATCATCAAGGAGAACAGCCCGACCAGCTTCGAGGTGGAACAAAACGTGCAGACGATGCCAGGCGCCAAAACCTGCACGCTGGACACCAAGACAAACCAAATCTTCCTGATCACCGCCGAATTCGCCGCCCCCACGCCGTCAACGCAGCCAGCGCCGCAAGGCCAACCCGGCGCCCCCAACCGAGGCGGCGGACGCGGCCAGATGGTTCCCGATTCGTTTACGATCATCCAGGTTGGAAAGTGAGCTGATTCTCTCGCCACTTGGTTCAACACGAAGCCACGAAGCGATCTTTTTCCAAGCTTCTGTCTATCAACGCCTGTCTGCCAGCGGGAATGGATGAGGCGATTTTGGCGGCCGTGCGGCGGGATGCCGCGTCTCAGAACAACTTCGCCTGATCGCTCTTCTTCGCCTTGGCATGGGGGCTTGCTTGAATGCTGGGCGTGGCCGAGCCGGCGATGATGCGCCGACGCCGGGCGTGAGAAATGGGGAGCGATTATTTCCGAAAAGATTCCCCCTATTCGGCCCCGCGACAACACGATGTCCAATCACGCTTGATCGGCTGTCATCCATCGTTTGAACGTCATCATTTCTGCCCGGGCATGGGTCATTCGGATTTCGTCATTGGACATTCATTGGTCATTCTGGTTTGGTCATTCGGGTTTTCCCCAACGCGACTGTTCTGATACAATCTCCCAGCCGAATGACGTTGCGCCACCATTTGCACCGCCGTTCCGAAAGGGATTCTTCCATGCCTGAAGCGCCGCTTCCGCCTCCCCCGCCGCTTGCCACGGCCCAGCATCTTCCGCAGGCTGTGGTGATTCACGTGCAGACGCGTTATCTGGGGGAGCAGGAGGTGATCGAAGTCTTCGGCATCATTGACAAAGCCATCTCAGCCGCGCCGGCGCTGCCGTTCATTCTTGATGTGACCAACGTCGGCTTGATGGGCAGCATGGCCATGGGGAGACTGATCACCCTGAGCCAGAATTTTCGCGCGCGCAGCCAGCGACTCATCATCGTCAGCCTGCAATCCAATGTCCGTGGGTCGTTCCAGGTCGCCCGCATGCATCGCGTGATCGAGATCCTTCCCGACCTGCCCAGCGCTTTGCAAACTCTTAGGGCATAGCCCGTTCAGGTCCGGACGCATGACCGATCGACGCATAGGTCGATTCTGTCTTCCCTTCCCGGGCGGCTTCTCATGCACGGACGGATTCACCGCCGAGACGCAGAGATCGCGGAGTTTTTAATCACGGATGACGCGGCGCGCCATGAGCCTGTCGAAGGGATGATGGCGAAAAGCGGTGTTTCTCCTGTCTGCTGTCTGCGCTCGCCTGTCTATCAACGCCTGTCTGCCAGCGGGAATGGATGAGGCGATTTTAGCGGCCGTGCGGCGGGATGCCGCGCTTTAGCGGCTCTCAGAACAACTTCGCCTCATCGCTCTTCTTCGCCTTGGCTTTGGTGGGCTTGCTTGAAGCTGCGGATGTCCTCACTCGGCGGGCATGTTTATCTTTTTGCCTTCGTTTAGTTCCGGCACGGGGGTCAGGATTTGCAGACGCGGGTGTATGCTGCTGCCCACCGCCTTGGTCTGCCAGATGCCGGCGTCGTCGGCTTCCTCTTGGTCAATAACGCTTGCAATCTTCGGATTGAAAAACATGGTCATTTGCTAGGATGGTTTGACGTCGCCCTGTCATCCGTCTCGCGCTCGAACGAAATTCTCGCCCATTTATGAGGTGAATCGCCAAGATTGAACGCGATCAGGCGAGCAAGAAGGTCGTTCAACGATGACTCCAGGCCGTGCAAGACGGGTTGAATTGCCAACGCGAACCAGTGAGGAGAGTGAACGTTGCCTACATACGCATCATAGATTCTTTGGCGGAAACCCATGCTGCGACCCATCTTGCACCAGCGCTCCCGGACTCGTTCAAGTCGAGAGGATCCATGGAAGTGCGCTGGGGATGTACGAGCATCACGAACTGTCACGCACATGGAGTTTGCCGCAGGCAGGTCAACGTTGTCCTGCCGCAGTCCGCAAAAATTGCCATGTGCGTCCAGAAGAATTGCGGTGATTTCCGGTTCAAGCCATTTCAGACGCTGAATATATCCGTGGCCCTCTCGGATCTCCCATATCCTCTCAAATCCGCACCAGCCGAAGTCAAGGGCCGACATGGAATCTCTTAGAAAGCCTGGCATCAGATGTTGAAGATTATGATCCATCAACATCCGTGCTACGGAAGTTATCGTTTCGGAATACGCAACTCGCCATCTGCAGCGCGCAATGGCTTCAACTAGACACGCCCGTCCTAATTCGATAGCGGGGTCATGGAGCATTTGCCGGTACGTCGAGTAGGTACCGGGCAGTATGACTGGTGGGTTCACGCGGCCCGGACGTATCGCGCGAGCGGGTTTGCTTTGCGCGCGAATCTTTGGGCGATCGCTCATTAAATGCTTATACAGGTCGTTGCGGTAATTCTTAACTTCCTTGAGCGTGAAACCTTTGGACTGGCTCGGCCTAGTGTCGTAGCTGTCATGATGCCTAAGGCAGAGCCACGCCAAATTATCGAGCTTGTTGTTCGAGCGTTTTCCGTCGAGATGAGCAATCTGTCCCCTCCGCACGGCATCTCGGCGCTCTAGATGAAAGCAGAGGCAGCAACGCCTTCGGGAAGCGGTGAGCACTTCCATTTCAATAGTCTTCGGAATTGCTGGTCGCTTTGCCATCAAGGGTTACGCAACATGTTAATTCACGTTTGTTTTTCTGAGATTCTTCATGTTCCAGCCAAACGCCCTGATCTGCGCGTGCGCCTGCGTGCCATCCTTCTCGGCGAAGAGGACGTTATAGTTGGCGTTGGAGTTGAACAGGGGATCGAGGTAGATCAGGTCAACCGATTCATCCTTGATATAGCGGCTAAGGATGTCGAGGTTGTCGCCGTAGTACAAAGTGTTCTTGTCGCCCATTGGCCGATCAGTTTATCGGAGTCACGCGGAGGCTCCAAATGTTCCCGGGCGCATCCCGGTGTTGGCGGGAGCGGTTGCGGCCGAGGCCGGGATGGCGGCGGGATTGGCCGGGATGGTCCGGGCCGTGGCCCGAGCCGCGCCGGGATTGGCCCGAGGCGCTGCGGCCTTGGCGGCAGCGGCGCAGGCTGTGGCCGGAAGCCCCCGGGCCTTGGCCGCGCCGGCTCAGGGATTGGCCGGACGCGCTGCGGCCATGGCGGGAACGGCTCAGGCCATGGCCGGAAACGCTCAGGCCATGGCTTTTTCGCCTGAGGGAGGTCCGGGAACCGCCGACGTTGGTGCGCGTATCATCCATCTCATGTTGATGCCGAGGGATTTTATTCGGCACGGAGATTTCAAATCAGGAATCAATGCTTTTATGGCGCGAGCCTCTTCCGGGGGTGTGCGATACGGGTGCGCGACTAGTCAGGTGATCGATCGTCAAACCGACGGAAGTGCCTATCCATTCTGCAAGCGCGTTCATTCATGCCTGGTCACTTTGTCCTCACTTCGAGGTTGTCAGACTGCGGCATCGCTGGACACGTGGCCGCACTCCGGGCAGCGATCGGGTGTGGCGCGAAGATCGTAGCCGCAAGTTGGGCAGAGGCCGGCGCGATGACGATGGCGCGTGCGGAGGATGGTGAGAAGGCGCAGCGTCGGGAGGATGGCGAAGAGAAAGGCGAGGAACCAATGTGGGAACCAGATGCCGCGAGCGAAATAGCTGGGGCGAGAGTAATCCATGTAGCCAAAATCGGCGAGCCAATGGATTCGGGCCCCTGGGAACTGCTTCGCGAAGTCGCTAAGCCTTTTGTCCACAGACGAACGCTCGGTGCTCAATTGCCATCGTTGAGGAAAGATGAGGTGGTAGTCGGACTGAATGTGGACAGCAACAAAGTCCAATTCGCCGAAACAGCTCAAAGCACCGTTTCGGTCCGTCCTTGAGGAGATGGTCCCGGTGTGCTCGAAATCGTCGAGTCGCCAATAGCTTCGTACCCACAGCGCGACCGTCGCGAGGCAGAGGAGAAGGGACAGGATCGCCAGGAATCTGAAGAGCCGCCTGCGAAAGATGGAGAGGACACGATGAGGCATCGTTCATCCTTTTATCGGTTCTGCGATCTGTCCGCACTCTGGACAACAATCGGGCGTGGCGCGGAGATCGTAGCCGCAGTGAAGGCAGAGGCCGGCGCGATTCCGATGGAGGGCGCGGCGGGTGCGGAGGATGTAGCGAAGACGCAGTGCGGGGAAGATGGCGAAGAGGAGAGCGGGGAACCAATGGGGGAGGTGGATGGTGTGATTGGCGAAGAGAGAAGGGATTTCCCAGCGATTATAGCCAAACCCGGCGAACCAGTAGCTTTTGGATTGAACCTGCTTCTGGAGGGTGCTGAGCGTGTTCATTTGAGAAGAACGGATCGCGCTTGCTGACATTCCCAGGGGATAGCTGACGCGGGATTCTGTGGAGCCATTGTGATCAGCGCTAATGTCCAATTCGCCGGAACTGCTCACCAATTCGTAGATGTCCGTATTTGAGGCGGTGGAATCCCCGTGCTTGAAAACGTCGCGCTGCCAGTAGCTTCGCACCCATAGCACGAGCGTCGCCAGGCAGAGGAGAAGGGACAGAATCGCCAGGAAAGTGAAGAGTCGGCGGAGAAAGACTGCGAGGACACGATGAGCCATGATTGTGAATCGTCACGAAGGGTGTGGAGCAGTCAAGGGCGTCGGCACGTGACCGCATTCGGGACATCGATCGGGTGTGGCGCGGAGGTCATAGCCGCAGATCACGCAAATACCTTTTGCCGTTCTGCGTCGTGACTGCAATCGTTTCGCCTGGCCGCGAAGTATCCATGCCGCCCAAACGGCCGCGTAAAAAGCCAGAGGCGCCAGCGTCAGCGGAAAGAGGAATGTGAGAGGAAACGTGATCGGAACAAATACCAGCCGTAACAGAAAGATCCAAACTCCGTCACCCAAGAAGGGAAACGGGTAACCGCTCGCGAGATTCCGAACGATGAGCAGAGCAAAGGTGAAATAGCTTGCCGTGACATGAACGGCCAGAAGACGGAGGATCACAGCATCCCTGCGGCTCATTGGCGTCATGGTCCTCGGCGTCAGGAAGG
>DATAPK010000536.1:0-4577 GCA_036265245.1 Tepidisphaeraceae bacterium
CGACCAGATCGATTGTGCCGTGCAATTCGCGGCGATCGATGATGATGCGAATGGTGTCGCCTTCGAGGAGTTTGCCGATGGGGCCGTTGTCGAGGGCTTCGGGACCGACGTGGCCGATGCAGGCGCCGGTGGAGACGCCGCTGAATCTTGCGTCAGTGATGACGGCGACGTGCTTGCCGTAGGGGAGGTGCTTTAGGGCGCTGGTTAATTGGTAGGTTTCTTCCATGCCCGCGCCCATCGGGCCGCGACAGATGAGGACGATGATGTCGCCGGGATGGATGCGGCCTTCCTTGACGGCGGCGATGGCGGTGCGTTCGGTGACGAAGACGCGGGCGGGGCCGGTCATGCGGAAAACATTGTCGGGGCCGACGACGCTGGGATCGATGGCGGTGCTTTTGATGACGGAGCCTTGCGGGGCGAGGTTGCCGCCGGGGAAGGTGACGGTGCTGGTGAGGCCTCGCTCGGCGGCGAGTTTGGGGGACATGATGACGGTGTCGGGATCGATGCCGTCGGCATGCAGACGATCACGCAGGCGATGGCGGCGATCGGAGGTTTTCCACCAGTCGAGAAGCTTGCCCCAGGGTTGGCCGGCGACGGTGAAGCAATCCTCGTGCAGCAGGTTGAGTTCGCGCAGGTGGAGCATGACTTCGGGCACGCCGCCAGCGAGGAAAACGCGGACGGTGGGGTGGCCGACGGGACCGTTGGGCAGGGCGTCGACCAGCCGCGGGGTTTTGCGATTGATGGCGATCCAATCGTTGACGGTGGGGCGACGCAGGCCGGAGGCGTGGGCGATGGCGGGGATGTGCAGGAGGAGATTGGTTGAGCCGCCGAACGCGGCGTGGATGGTCATTGCGTTTTCGATGGCGCGATCGGTGAGGATGTCGGCGATTCGGATCTGCGCGGATTCGAGCGCCATCAGAGCGCGGGTGGAGCGGGTGGCGAGGTCGAGCCAGATTTTTTGGCCGGAGGGAGCGAGGGCGGAATGGATGAGGGAGAGGCCGAGTGCTTCGCCGACGACTTGTGAGGTTGCGGCGGTGCCGAGGAACTGACATCCGCCGCCGGGGGAGGCGCAGGTGTGACAGCCGACGTCGGCGGCTTCGTCGAGGGTGATCAGGCCGTGGGTGTAACGCGCGCCTAGGGATTGGATTTTTCCGGCGTCTTCGCCGACGGTGGGCGGCAAGGTGACGCCGCCGGGGATGAGCACGCAGGGCAGGTCGCGCATTGCGGCGAGCGCCATCATCATCGCGGGCAATCCTTTGTCGCAAGTGGCGACGCCGAGGATGCCGCGGCGACGGGGGAGTGAGCGAATGAGGCGACGCAGGATGATGGCGGCGTCGTTGCGATAGGGGAGGCTGTCCATCATGCCGGTGGTTCCCTGCGTGCGGCCATCGCAGGGGTCGGTGCAGAAGCCGGCGAAAGGGATTGCGCCGTGTCGTTTGATTTCTTCGGCGGCGGCTTTGACGAGGAGGCCGACTTCCCAATGGCCGGTGTGGTAGCCGAGTGCGATGGGGGAGCCGTCATCGGAGCGCAGGCCGCCGGACGTGCTGAGGATTAGGAATTCTTTTCCGCGCAGGAGGGAGGGGTTCCATCCCATGCCGGCGTTTTGGCTGAGGCCGAAGATGTCGCCGCTGGCCCAGTTGCGGAGCATGTCATCGGTGAGGGGAAGCTTTCCGCCGGGACCGGGGGCGGCGGTTTGGATATCGTAAATGCTGTCGGGTGATGTCAGGAGATCGTCTAACGCGGGCGGCGAATGCGGGGGCATGGCGGGGATTGTAACCGTGCGGGCCGATGATCGTAAGCGGAGTCGTTGATCCGGCTCTTTACGCCGTAGTAGTATTCGATCAATCGGAGCCCCGCCACTTGTCCTTGAATAAAGAATTGCCTTGGCTGGGGACTTGTTCAGGCTTTCATGTGCGTAATAATCAAATTGTTTTCTTCGAGCCGGTTGTGGAGTTGCGGAAGTTCAAGTCGTGTTGCTGGGATTTTGGCGTTCGAAATGTGCATCTTCCGTGTCTGCATAATCGGCGTGCGTTCAATTGAGGGTCAATCTGATGAGAAGGCTGATTGCTCTGGGGATGCTCTTGTTTTTGCCTGCGAGCGCTTTTGGTGCGGATGCGTCAATTCGCGTTGGCGAGGCGTCGGTGGAGTTGTCGCTTAGCCAGGTCAGCGAGCGAATGATCCATCTGGAGATTTCGCCGCTGGATGAGCAGGGGCATGTGAAGCCGGAGCCGGCATCGACGGTTCTTGTGCCGTTTCAGTCTACGGAAAAACTGCGATTACGGGAGTTGGCAGCCTCACAGGATGTGCAGATAGGGGGCGTTCGCGTGACGCTCAAACCGAATCCGCTGTCCGTTTCGGTTTGGCGGGCTGATGGGAAGTTGGTACAGGAATTTGGGTTCGATGCAAAAGATGGGGCGATCACATTTCGGACCGATGCGCCGGTTTTTGGTCTTGGGGGAGGGCGGCAGCAATTTGATCGGCGCGGCAATTTGTATGACATGCGCAATGGGCAGAACGCCATGCTGGGGACGAATGGGGCGACTTTTCCGGTGCCGTTTCTGATCGGGGCGAACGGCTGGGCGATTTTTATTCATAACCCGCCGCCGGCAACGCCAAGTCCGAAGCAGGCGTGGCAACCCTGGGGGCAATTTGATCTGCGCGATCCGTCTCATGGGCATTTCATTCCGCGACCGGAATCGCTCATGCAGATGCCGCTGCATTTGTTCATCATGGTTCTCGATCATCCTTCCGATGCGTTGGAAGAATATGTGCGGCTCACCGGTCATCCGGCGATGCCACCCAAATGGGTGATGGGCTATTTTCAGTCGCACCGATCATTGGCGGATTCAACCGAGCCGATCGCGGTTGCTTCGACATTCCGCGAAAAGAAATTGCCGTGCGATGCACTGATTTACCTTGGGAGCGGATATACCAACGGTCAAACCGGCTGGAATCTTGGCCATGGCTCGTTGGAATTTAATCCGAAGACTTTTGATAAGCCTGGCGAGATGCTGAATACGCTGCATGATTTGAATTTCAAGGTCATTCTGCACAAGAACGCAGCGCCGGTGGGGTTGTTTGGTGCGTCAATGGCGGAAGAGAGCGATTCGCCGTTGCATATTAAGAATTACTGGGCAACCCATCGGCCGGATGTGGCGTTGGGTGTGGATGGGTGGTGGCCGGATGATGGGGATGAGTTACCGGTTGAGGCGCGGCTTGCTCGGCTGCGATGCTATTACGAGGGGCCGCTGCTCGATCACCCAAACGAGCGGCCGTGGAGTTTGAATCGCAATGGTTATGCCGGCGCAGCGCGATATGGGGCGTGGATATGGTCGGGCGATGTGCAATCTCGCTGGGCAACGCTCGCTGCGCACGTGCCGGTTGGGTTGAATTTTTCTCTCAGCGCATCTCCGTTTTGGGGAACCGATACCGGGGGATTTGTCCCGACTTCCGAATTGACGGGTGAGCTTTATGTGCGGTGGTTTCAATTCTCGGTTTTTAATCCGCTGTTCCGATCGCACGGGAGGACCTGGCACCTGCGGCTGCCTTGGGGTTGGAACACCGGCGATCCTGGGCCGATTGAATCTCCTTTCAAACCCGATCCAGCGGAATTGCATAACGCAGAGGTTGAACCGATCTGCCGAAAGTATCTTGAACTGCGATATCAACTGTTGCCATACAACTACACACTGATTCGCCAGGCGTGCGATACCGGATTGCCGCCGATGCGAGCGCTGTGGCTGCATTATCCTGATGACGAAATCGCGATGAAGCTGGGCGATGAATATTTATGGGGGCGGGATTTGCTCGTTGCGCCGGTGGTGGAAAAAGGCGAGCAGTCGCGTCATCTCTATCTTCCCGCGGGTCAGTGGTATGACTGGTGGACTGGTGAGAAATTGAGCGGCGCGCGCTGGATCGACCGCACTGTCGATTTGGCCACCATTCCGTTGTATGTGCGGGCTGGTGGAATCATTCCAATCGATCCGGTTCGACAATTCACTGCGCAGATTGTTGATGAGCCGACGGTGATTCGCGTCTATCCGGGGGCGAATGGTGTGTTTACTCTTTATGATGACGATGGGCATAGCGAGGGATATAAGGATGGCACGGATGCCAGGATGATTTTTGTGCGGTTCGAGTGGGATAATAATGCCCGACGGTTATCCATCTTGCCGGATGAGCGAATGAAGCATTGGCCGGGCGGTGGTCGAGTCTTTAAGATTCAAGTTGTCGGCGGTGAAGCCAAATCTACGGATGTGGAGTTCAAAGGCGAGCGAGTTGATGTGAGCCTGTGAAAGAGGAACAGACAAATGAACGATTTAAGAAACAATTCCGATTCAAGCAATCAAGAAATAACGCGGCGACGAGTGTTGAAGGTGCTTGGGGCGAGCGCGGTGGCTGTGACGTTGGGAGGAACGATGGGCAAGGGACAAGCGCTTGCGGCGGGCGATATAAAAGATGCGGCGGCTTCTGCAGGCGGCGCGAAGCAAGCAATACCGCGGCTCGCAGAGCCCTTTGATTTGGCGGATGTGCGGCTGCTGGATGGGCCTTTCAAGAATGCGCAGGAACGGGACGGG
>DATAPK010000537.1:0-12479 GCA_036265245.1 Tepidisphaeraceae bacterium
CGGGGCGATGTTGATCAATGAGATCATTCACTTGAAAAGCCAATATATCACGCCGTCGCTGAACTCGCGAATCAAGCAGTCACTTCCGTGCACTCCAGCGGTAGAGCCAGCTTGCCAGGGTCAGGATAAGGGAGATGACGAGACAGGTGACGATGGGGAAATAAACTCGGACGTTGTTGGATTGGTAGTTGATGTCACCGGGCAAGCCATGAAAACCAAGACGAGAGAGGACAAGGACGATCAGGGCGATTACGAGTCCGACGAGGATGAGGATTTTACCGAGGTCAGTCATAACTGGATGAAAAGACGCGAAATCGCAAGCGATGAGGGGCACGGTGATGTCGTGAACATCGTCTGAATTATAGCGCGCATCCTACCATTTGGTTAGATCGAGATTGAGCGCTTCGGCGATGATTTCGGCGATGTGTTTGACTTCGGATTTGACATCGTGGCGATGGCACATGCCGGAGATGTTCATGGAACAGCCGGCGTCGTTGCAGATGGTGGTTTGGGCATTGGTGGCGGCGATGCAATTGACCTTGTCTTCGACGATGGCGCCGCTGATGGCGGGATATTTCATGGCGAAGGTGCCGCCGAAGCCGCAGCACTGGTCGGTTTTTTCCATGGGGACGAAGGAGACGTTTCCGATCTGGCGCAAAAGTCGCACGCCTTCGTCTTTAACGCCGATGCCGCGCAGGTGACAGGTGTAGTGATAGGTGAAGGTTTGTTTTTCGGGCAAGGCGATTTCGCTGAGATTGACCTTCAGCACCTTGTCCAAGAATTCGACGAATTCGTAAGTGTGCGATGCGACTTTGTGCAGGCCTGTTTCCCAGGCGTGGTCACCTTCGAGCAATTCGGGGAAATGTTCGCGAACCATGGCGCAGCAGGAGCCGCTGGGGGTGACGATGTAATCGTAGCCTTCGAAATCCTGGATGAATTTCTTGGCGAGCTCGCGCGAGGAGTCGTGATAGCCGTTGTTGAAAAAGGGTTGGCCACAGCAGGTTTGGGATTTGGGGAAGCAAACTTTGCAGCCGTAGTGTTCGAGGATTTTGGTGACGGCGACGCCGACGTGTGGATAAAACTGGTCGGTGAGGCAGGTGATGAAGAGCGCGACGTTGTGTGGCATGGGGTTATTTATGCGAATCGTGTTCGGGCGGGTAAAGTATTCGGGGTGGGCGGAGATAACAAGCGGGCGAGATTATGGATACGAAACGGCAATGGACGGGGAAGTGGTGCTGGCCGAGAAAGCATATGGGGAGGCCTTGGAATTCTTATGTTTATTTTAGAAGGAATGTTGATTTATCCGCGAAGCCGCAAGCGGCCCAAATTCAGGTCAGCGCGGATGCCCGGTATACGCTTTATGTGAACGGGGAGCGGGTGCATCAGGGGCCGGCCAGGGCATATCCGGAATTTTGGAGCTATGACACGCTGGATATCGCGCCCTATTTGCGCGAGGGGCGAAACGCGATTTGTGCAATCGTGCATGTGTTTGGGGTTTCTAATTTTTTCAGCGTGTTTCGAGATTCGGCGGGGTTTTTCGTGGATGGGGAGATTGAGGCGGGCGGGAAGAAGATCCGGGTGGACACGCCTGGCGACTGGGTTTGCCGGGCAGCGAAGGGATGGAAGAAGGATGTCGTGCGGATGACGATCCAGCTTGGGTTTCAGGAGCATTTTGATGCCGACGCAGACCCGGCGGATTGGATGGCGGCGGAGTTTGAGGCGAAGCAAGAGAATGGGTGGATCACGCCGGAGTTTACCAGGCCGGTGGGGTATCACCCGAACCTGCATTTTGAAGAACGAGGCGTTCCGCTGCTGCTGGGGCACGAGGATGATTTCGCGGAGATCGTTGCGCAGTTTCGCGGCGAGAATGGCCGGGGATATAAAGTCACGGAGGATGTTTATCACTTTCCGGTGGGAGAGACGCGCAAAAAAGATAATGAGTTGCTGGAGAAGCCGGCGGCGATGCTGAAGCGCGATGACGATGTGACGATTGTTCACCCCCCCGCCGACGGCGAGTTCGTCGCGGTGACGATCGATCTGGGGCAATATCGCACGGGGTACGTGCAGTTGGATATCGCAGAGGCGGGCGGGGATGATATCATCGATATTATTTACGCCGAGACGCTGGATAAGGCGAAGTTTCCGAACATCGTCGGGACGACTTGTGAGGATGCGACGGGTTGCGAAATCTGCACGGCGGATCGATATCGCTGCCGGGCGGGGGCGCAAAAATGGGAGACGTTTTCATATCGCGGGATGCAATATGTCGGTTTGATTTTCAGGAATGTGCAGAAACCTTTGAAGATTCGGCATGTGGGGATTCGGCAGGTTTATGCGGCGGTGGAGGATGCCGGCGCATTTGAATGCAGCGATGAAAAACTCAACGCGATTTGGAAGGTCGGCCGGGAGACGCAGCGGAATTGTCTGTTCGATGCGTTTGTGGATTGCCCGTGGCGAGAGCAGGCGATGTGGTGGGGAGATGCGCGGGTGCAGTCGAAGGTGACGGCGTTTGCGTTTGGGGATTCGAGCATTCTTGAGCGCGGGATTCGGCTGATGGCGCGGGGCCAGGCGTCGGATGGATCGCTCGCGTGCCATCCGCCTGCGGATACGCCGGTGACGCGGCTGCCGGATTTCATGATGACGTGGGTGGCGACGATTTGGGATCATTATTGGCTGACGGGATCGATCGAGTTGATGAAGGAATGTCTGCCGACGATCCATCGGTTGTTTGAATTCTTTAAGAAGCATGAAGAGCTGGATGGCTTGCTGGGATCGTTTGAAGGCTGGTGGGTTTTTCTGGATTGGGCGGAATTGTCGAAAACAAATTACAGCGGCGTGCTGAATCTGATGTATCTGCAGGCGCTGCGCTACGCGGCGGCGATTTGCGAACTGGCGGGCGAGCCAAAAAAGGGCGCGGAGTATGGCGGTCGAGCGGCGAAGTTAACCAACACCGTCACAAAATATTTTTGGAACGATAAATCGAAAGTCTGGGTCGATGGATATGACCCGGAGAAGAAAGAGCAGATCGACGAAGTTTCGCAGCATGTGAATACGCTGGCGATGCTGCTGAATTTGAAGAAGGAATCGCGCGCGAAGCTGGCGCGCGAGGTGCTGGTGAAAGGGGCGAAGCAGGGGAAAGAGAAAATCGTCACCGGTTCGCCATTTTTCTACGCGTATATTTTAGATGCGTTATGTGAGGCGGGATTTTATGAAGAAATGATCGACATCATCCGCGGCAAATGGGGCGAGATGATCGATGCGGGGGCGACGACGTTTTGGGAGATGTGGGAGGTGACTCACGAAAGCCATTGCCACGCGTGGTCGAGCTCGCCGGTTTATCATTTGATGCAGACGGCGCTGGGAGTGGTGGCGACGGAGCCGGGGTGGAGGCGGGTGAGGATTTCGCCGCACCCGGGGAAGTTGGAGTTTGCCAAGGGCGTGGTGCCGACGCCGTTGGGGGCAATTAAAGTCGAATGGGAGAAGTCGGGTGAGGATCAACTGGTGGTGCGGGTGGAATTGCCGGGGGGGATCAGCGGGGATTTTGTTGGGCCGATGGGGGAATCGCGGCAGTTGAAGGCGGGCGTGAATGAGTTTCATACCTGAAGGGCGTTTTTTCGTTGGAATGGGGCTATTTTCGGGTCTGCCTGTCTGAAAACACGGGGTATAATTGAAAGAAGACAGTGCCACTGAAGTGGCACCGCCGGGGGTTTGATTGGCGGAGAGAAAATTGATTCGTTGGTTTAACTTGTTTTTGGTGGGATTGACCGTGGCGGCGACCTATTCCGCCAAGGGAGTCATTGTTTTTGGAGATCAAGGGCGGAATACGAGTGCGCCGACGGGGTCGCTGGCGAATGCGGGGTGGCAATGGGAGGGGCAGTTTGGGATATTTCTGGGGACGGCGATCGGGTCGCAATACTTCATCACGGCGCAGCACATCGGCGGCGGCCCGGGCACAAATTTTGTTTACAACAATGTTTCTTACAACATCGATCCGACCTTCGGCAGCGGCAATGGATTTGTGAATATCGGCGGCACCGATCTGCGTGTCTGGAAAGTAACTGGCACACTGCCGAGTTTCGCGCCATTGTATGGCGCACAGGCGGGTCAAACGTTTGGAAGTGAGACGGGCAAATCCCTCTTCGATGTGGGCAGAGGATTGCAGCGAGGGAATCCGGTTACTATTTTGAGCGCGCAGCTTTTCAGCGGCACAGGGACGGTTTCTCCCGGATCTTCAAATCCCATCGCGAATGTTCCGTTGCCGACCGCGCCGCCGGCAGGGTCGAATCCTTCATCGAATCCTCGGCCCGGCGGGAGTTTAACGGCGCTCAAGGGGTGGGATTGGGGCGCTTCAGATAGCGTGCAATCCTGGGGCACCAACACGGCGACGGGAACCTTGACCGATCCGACGCTGGGGAAATTTCTTTACTTCGACTTTACCGATGGCGCATCTGCCAACGAGGGAATCATTTCCCCGGGCGATTCGGGGGGCGGATTGTTTATCGATGCAACCGGCAATGGAGACTGGGAATTGGCGGGCGTGAATTACGGCGTGGATGGATTTTTCAGAGGCACGCCCAACGGCAATACGTTGGGGGCGGCGCTCTTCGACGTAAGCGGGTTGTATGTGCCTGGAAACGCGGCATCAGACCCTTATTCGTATGTGCCTCAGGATGGCCTGGAGTTTCCGGCGAATTCTTATGTTTCATCGATCTCGGGAAACATCACTGCGATTGAAAATCTCATCGGAGGATCGGGAGCGGGATCGGTCGATGGGGGAATTCCGGCTGTGCCGGAACCGGGATCGCTTGCAGCGATTTCCTTGCTCTCTGCGGGGATGTTAAGGCGCAGGAGAGCTTGAGCGATTTCTTCATCTCTGGTTTGCTGAACGATCTGCTAAACCGCAGGCGGCGATACTAGGTGCCGGGGGATTCGAGGCGGTTCATTTCTGCCAGGCGGGTTCTTGCATCGACAAAAGAGGGATCGGCTTTGATCGCTTCGAGATATTCGGCGCGAGCGGCGGCTTTTTTGCCTTCCTGCTGGAAGACCGACGCGAGATTGTAGTGAACCTGCGCCGGCGTGAGGACGGCGGCGAACTGGGTTTTGGCTTCGTCGATGCGATTTTGGCGCGTGAGCATCAGCCCGTAATTGACGTGGCAGAGTTGGCTGTTGGGATCGTGCTGCAGGCCGGTCTGATAGCTGCTCTCGGCGCCCGGCACGTCGCCGGAAAGTTCCTGGCAATAGGCAAGGTTGCTGTAGCCGGCGGCGGATTCATGGGTGGCGGCGATGTAGTGCTTCCACGAATCAATCGCCTCGGGATATCGCTTCAGCTCAGAGTAAACCAATCCCATGCGAAAAAGGGTTGGCAGGTGATTGGGATCGATCTTGAGGGCTTCCTTGTATTGCACCAGAGCAAGTTCGTAACTGCCTTCGGATTCTTTGAGTTGGCCGGCGGCGAAGTGGGTGTCGGCGTTGATGGCGGGGTCTTTGGCATTATCAAACCGGGCCTTGGCCTCGGTCATTTCGCGCGCATCGTCGTTGATCCCCACCGCCCCGTTGGATTGCTGCTGATTGCTGGAGCATCCGCTGGCGAGAAGCACGACACCAATTCCGACGACGATTGATTTTCGCATGATCCTCTTTCGTAGGTAGCCTGTAAGAACCTCTATCGGACAGAGGCCGCGAGAGAGGTTGGAGAATTCGGGGGAGGTGGCGTGGCTAAAACATTCTCGGACCTTCCGCTCGCTGCGACATCGATCAATCGCGATGAACCGTTGAGGGAGCAAACGCGGGCAGACAAACGGCGATGTACTCGGCGCCCGTTGCTTCAGGGGTGGAATATTGAACCCATTCATTGGCATGGCAAACGATCGCCTGGCCAGGGCGGACGTCGATCATGCCGCCGTGATGGGTGACACGCAACATGCCCGCGATCACGACGGTGAATTCATCAAATTCGGGCGTTTGGCCCGGCTCGACCCACCCGCCGGGGCTTCGCATGTGGGCGATGCTCAATCGCGACTCTTTTGAATTCACGTGACCGATGAATTCGTCGATGAGCTTGGGCTTGTTTCCTGCTGCTTCAATGCGGGTGGGTTGGGAGATGAGGGTGGGCATATCAAATCCTGGAAAATGCTAAACCGCAAGCGGATAAGTGGATGATTTGGTCATCCTCGAAGAGATTGTAATTCCTTCAGTCGTTCCCCGGTTGGTGGCTTTTTGGTTTTCATCATTTCGATGAAAGCATCGAAGAGATAGGAAGCGTCGTGCGGACCGGGAGACGCTTCGGGGTGATACTGCACGCTGAAGACGGGAAGGGTTTTGTGGCGGAAGCCTTCGACGGTTCCGTCGTTCAGGTTGATATGCGTGACGACCCCTCCGCTTGCTTCGAGGGATTTTTGTTCGACGGCGAAGCCGTGGTTTTGGCTGGTGATTTCGACTCGGCCGGTGTCGAGATTTTTCACCGGCTGGTTGCCGCCGCGGTGGCCGAACTTGAGTTTGTAGGTTTCAGCGCCGATGGCTCGGCCCAACAATTGATGTCCCAGGCAGATGCCGAAGATTGGGACTTTGCCGATCGCGCCCTTGAGGGGTTTAATTGCGTAATCGAGGACGGCGGGATCACCCGGGCCATTGCTGACGAATAAACCGTCGGGGCGGTGTTTGAGGATTTCTTCGCTGCTGGTTTCCGGCGGCAGGACGGTGACTTTCACGCCGCGCTCGGTGAGGTGGCGGAGGATGTTGTGCTTGGCGCCGCAGTCGAGGGCGACGACGTGCAGGCCGTCGCCGCGTTCGACTTTGCCCTGGCTCCAATCACCCTGGTCTTCGTCCCACGCATAACCATGTGCGGGCTTTACCGCTTTGACCCAGTCGGCGCCGAGCATTTGGGCGGAGGCTTTGGCGCGATCGACGAGTTTGGCATCGTCCAAAATCTCTGTTGAAAGAATGCCTCGCATCGCGCCGGTGATGCGGAGCTTGCGGACGAGGGCGCGGGTGTCGATCCCCTCGATGCCGAGGATGTTGTTTTGCTTCAGGTATTCATCGAGGGTCATGTCGGAGCGATAGTTCGACGAGATCGGCGAAAGCTCCTTGATGATGAAGCCGGCGACGTGGGGCTTTTTGCTTTCGACATCCTGGCGATTGACGCCATAGTTTCCGATGAGCGGGTAGGTCATCGTCACGATCTGCCCCTTGTAGGAGGGGTCGGTGAGGATTTCCTGATAGCCGGTCATGGAGGTGTTGAAGACGACTTCGCCTTCGGTGGTGCCAGGTGCGCCGAAAGCGCAGCCGGTGAAGATGGTGCCGTCTTCGAGAGCGAGTTTTGCGATACGCGAATCGGTCATTGTGAGGGGGATTATAGAGAGAAACTCCCAATGACCAAACCGCAATGACCAATGAATTCCGAATGACGAAATCCGAATGCGGAGAGGAAGTGGATTGGGCACATTGTCGATTGATTGGCCGTCGAAACGTGGCTTTAGATAGCTCGAATTGCTTCAAGTTTTTGCGGGCGATAGGCCGATAACGAGGGCATGGCTGTGGGTCTCCGGGTTTATATGCCCGGGCAGCCTGATTTGGAGGCCGGTGTAACGGCGAGCACCGGCCTCTTTTTATTTTCTGATCTCAATCGCTGTCCGCTTTGGGGAGTGGCACGCCGGCGTTTTTTAATACCTCATCAAAGACTGCCTGGGGGGATGTATCTGTGAGCCATTTACAGAACGAAACATCGTCGCGATAGCCGTACGCCTGCCTACATTCGAAACAGATAACGAAATCGATCGTATGACCACCTTGGACAATGTGAATGCCATGTCGCGGATTGAAACAAAGATTCTCACCGGCACCTGGCCACAGCGCACCATGACGGAGCGCGTTATTCAATTTATCCCGGACAGTGGGATCTGTAATTAGTATCCGGCCGAGTATTTGATGTCGATGAAAAGTATTTGGATCTGTTTTTTCAGCATACGAGGGATCGAGGGACAGCAATTCATATTGATCAGCGTTTTGCAGTGCGCGCCTCGCGGACAGAGGAACGGACGGCCAAAGAATGATGCTCAACGGAACAACAACACAAAGCAAAACAATGAGTTTGATCCGACGCCCTCTTCGCACGATTCGGCTCCGCAATTATTTACGCAGCAACGCCGGTTCGATCCAGTTTAATCTGTCCTGCACGTCGTAGTTTTCGCCGTAATCCACTTCGAGCGTCAGCGTCTTTGCGCCGTTGAGATCGAGATTGACCACATCAGAAAGCACGCCGGTGGTGACGTGGGTTTTTTCGAAGGCGATTTTGCCGTCGAGCTTGATGCGGACAGTGACGTCGGCCCAAGGCTGGTCGCCGTCGATGGCGTATTGCGTGCGGAAGGATTTGCAGGTGGGATCGATGGGAAAATCCAATCTCGAATAGGAATGGACGCCGATGCCGTGGGAGAATTCGCGATCGCCGAAGCGGATGGAATCGCCTTCGACACTTTTATTCATCTGCGCGGGCTCGGCGTGCTGGCTGAAAAAAGGAATTTGAATGTTCTGCGTCGGCGTGCAGGAAGAGAGCCAGATGACTGGGCCGTCGATTTGCTCGACGCCGGCGATGCTGGAAAGCGGGATGGCGTGATCGATATTGCCGGGAAGAAGAATGTGGAGATCGCGATCGGCGAGATGAACGGAATCGGTGGAAAGAATCGTGCCGTCGGTCATGCTGACTCGGAAGGCGCGCTTCGGCGTGGCCGGCGCCGAGGTTGAACCGGGGGGCGATGCGAACTCGGCGGAGTTGATCGATTGAAGCGGCACAGGGGTGCTGTCGCCGCCGGTGGGTTGGATGGTGATGTTGGCGGCGGTAACGTCGCTGATGATGCCATGAAGCGTATCGCCGTTGGCCAGCGTCAGCACATCTTCGGTTCGCGAGGATTGATTGGACGGCGTTGGTTGGCCGAGATGTTCGATGGCGCGGATATTTTTGAGCGGGAAGGAAACATCGCCGAGGGTTGGGCTGTGCCAGAGAAGGGATTCACCCTGGGTGGCGGAAGGATTGCCGCCGAGGGAATCGCCGTTGGTGAGCAGGAGAAAGAGCCTGGGGATCGTCGAGCGAGACGGGCTGACGCGATCGAGTTGGAGGAATTGCGTCATGGGGACGGTGCGCTCGTCGCCACCCGCGGCGGGGATGTGGATGCCGGCGTCGTCGATCGAACGCAAAGCAATCGTTTCAGAATGAAAGTCGGCGGTGGTGAGGATCCATTGCTCGTCGGCGCGAGAAATGGACGTGAGCATTGAGATTTGGACCGCGATAAAAAAGAGGAGGCTTTTCATATGGGTGGCGCAATCTGATCCGCGAAGCCGCAAGCGGCCAATCAATTCGATCATAGCCTGCTGATCAGCAGTTCGCGTTGGAAGATCATTTCTTTCGGTAAATCGCCGGCGAGTTTGAGGAAAAGCTCTTCCTGGCCGATCAATTCTGCTTTGATGTCGTCGAGATTCACTTCCTGTAATTTCTCGAACTGTTCGCAGGGGATGTTGAGCCCTTCGAGATCGATATCTTCAGATCGTGGCATCCAGCCAACGATGGTTTCCTTGGCATAGGCTCGGCCGTGGCTGCGGTTGATGATCCATTCGAGCACGCGCATGTTTTCGCCGTAGCCGGGCCAGAGGAATTTGCCGTCGTCATCCCTGCGAAACCAGTTGACGTGAAAGATGCGCGGGCAATCGCTCATCAGCTTGCGCATGCGGAACCAGTGGACGAGATAGTCGCGGATGTTGTAGCCAATGAACGGAAGCATGGCCATCGGGTCGCGGCGAACGACGCCCACCTGCCCGGTGGCGGCGGCGGTGGTTTCTGAGCCAAGCGTGGCGCCAAGATAAACGCCGTGAATCCAGTTGAATGCCTGGAAGACGAGCGGGACGACTTTGGAGCGACGCCCGCCGAAGACGATGGAGCTGATGCGCACGCCGTTGGGATCATCCGCGGCTTCGTCGAGCGCGGGGTTGTTGGACATCGGCGCGGTGAATCGGCTGTTGGGATGGGCGGCCTTGCGGCCACAATCGGGCGTCCATTTTTGGCCCGTCCAGTCGATGCATTCCGCGGGCGGATTCGGGGTTTTGCCTTCCCACCAGACATCGCCGCCCGCGAGCAGCGCAACGTTGGTGAAGATCGTGTCGCGCGACATGGCGGCCATCGCGTTGGGGTTGGATTCGTGATTCGTGCCGGGGACTACACCGAAATAGCCGGCCTCGGGATTGATGGCGCGAAGGTGCCCGGTCGGGCGATCGACCCACATCCAGGCGATGTCATCGCCGACGGTCGTCACCTTCCAGCCGGCCTTGGTGTATTTCTCCGGCGGGATCAGCATCGCAAAATTCGTCTTGCCGCAACTGCTTGGAAATGCGGCGGCGAGATACGTTTTTTCACCGTCAGGAGATTTCGCGCCCAGGATCAGCATGTGCTCGGCCATCCAATCCTGCTGATGGCCAAGAAAGCTGGCGATGCGCAAGGCGAGACATTTTTTGCCGAGCAGCGCGTTTCCGCCATAACCCGAGCCGAAACTCCAGATCGTGTTGTCGAGCGGGAAGTGACAAACATATCGGCGGTCGGGATTGACGTCGCCAACACTGTGCAGGCAGCGGGTGAACTCGTCGTCATCGCCAAGCTGCTTCCACGCGACATTCCCCATGCGTGTCATGATGCCCATCGAGACGGCGACGTAGAGAGAATCGGTGAGCTGCAAGCCCACCTTCGCCAGCGGCGATCCGATCGGGCCCATGACGAAAGGCAGGACATACATCGTCCGCCCTTTCATGCACCCTTCAAACAGGCCGCGAAGTTTGGTGTAGGCCTGCTTGGGTTCCATCCAGTTGTTGGTCGCGCCGGCCATGTCCTGGGATGGCGTGCAGATGAAGGTCAGATGCTCGCTGCGGGCAACATCGTTGGTGTTGGAGCGATGGTAATAGCAGCCGGGCCATTTTTGCTGGTTGAGTTTGACGAAAGTGCCCTCTTCACATCCTTGTGCCAAAAGCCGATCGCGTTCCTGTTTTGAGCCGTCGCAAAAAACCAGCTTGTCCGGCCTGCATACCGCGATGCACTGGGCGATCCAGACGCGCACCGCATCATTGCTGCATTTTTCGGCCAGCTCACGAAGCAAATCATAGTTGGCCCCGGTCAACGGGCTCGGCATCGATGCGACGGCGGCTTCCTGAACGGTCATGATCTACACTCCTTCATTCCCGGCCTACTGATTGTAGCCGCGCGACCCCATGTACTCATGGGAGGTGACCCTGCGTCGCCCGAAATAAAAGAGGCGACGCAGGCGTCGCGGCTACAGTACACGTTGACGGGAAACCTGAAAAGGTTTTTTCGGCATATTGCCTGTCGGTATAATCGGTCGATATGACGATCATGTCGCCAGGCATGCGAATCGGGTTGCTCTGCGGGCTTTGCATCGTGGGCGGATGTACGTATGCGAATAAGCCACTGAATTCGGTCAATTTGCCGCTGGAAGCGCGGGCGAAGAATCGTACTCGCTCGGCGCTGGGGGCGGATATTTCGGCGGTTTCGACGGCGGTGCGTCCGGCCATCGTGCCGGCGACGACCCCGGCGCAGTTTCCCAAATTTGATGACGATGGATATTTCGTCGGGCTGGCAATCAGCGGAGGTGGATCGCGCTCGGCTGTGTTCGCGGCGGCGTGCATGTTTCAGCTTCAGAAGCTGGGGCTGCTTCAACGCGTTGATTACATCTCATCCGTCAGCGGCGGATCGCTGGCGGCGGCTTACTACTGCCTGAATGATCGCGACTGGAATCCGGGAGCCACACAACGCAAAATGACACATTCGTTCGCGCATGATGTGATCCTCCAGATCGCCCAGCCTTGGACGATGGCGGCGCTGGCGGCGACGGATTTGGATCGCAGCGATCTGCTGGCCAATTCTTTTCGAGATCACCTCTTCAGCCGCGATGGACGAACGCTGACCTATAAGGATCTGCTGCCAAACCGCCCACACCTGCTCATTAATTCAACCGATCTTCAATCGGGCGAGCGATTTGTCTTCTGCAACGAAAGCTTTAACGAGATCAATTCGGATCTGTCGCAATATCCGATCGCCTACGCATGCGCGGCAAGCTCGGCGGTGCCGGTGGTGATGCACCAGGTGACGCTTCGGGATTTTTCGACGATCTTCAAACAATACAAACATCTCATCGACGGCGGCATCAACGACAACCTGGGCATCACCACGCTGCTGGAAGTTTACGACGCGCAGGTGAAGGCCGCGAAGAACGCCAAGCAGCCCGACCCGTATCCACACGGGGCGATCTTTATCGTTCTGGATGCACGCACGCAGTTTGATGCGCAGATATCGGAAAAGGGAGACACGGGGATTTTGGAGTCTCTGCAGGCCGGCGCCGGGCTGACCAGCACCGCCCTGCTCAATCGCGCCAGCTCAGCGACATTGGCCGAGATGATCGTGAGATATTCGCCCGACAAAATCACCGCCAAGG
>DATAPK010000538.1:0-4474 GCA_036265245.1 Tepidisphaeraceae bacterium
ACATTCGGCGGGTGTTGCCGTATCGCACGACCGACAATCGCATCGGCGGGGTGGTGGTTACATTCGTTGACATCAGCCAGCGTAAACGCACCGAGGCGGCGCTGCGAGAAAGTGAAGAACAGCATCGGTTGATTGTGGAAAGCGTGAAGGAATATGCGATTGTGATGCTGGATGCGGAAGAACGATTCGCGACTTGGACGCCGGGGGCCGAGCTTGTGCTGGGTTTCACGCGGGCGGAGGCCATCGGGAAGCATTGGTCGATGTTGTTTACTCCGGAAGATCGCGCAGCGGGCGAACCCGAAAAGAAACTTCAGTTAGCGAAGGAGAATGGAAGCGTTGCCGAAGAGCGGTGGTGCATGCGCGGGGACGGAAGCCGCTTCTGGTGCAGCGGCGTTCTGTCGGCGGTGACGGACGGCAGCAAGCGATTGCAGGGTTTTGTGAAGGTGTTGCGTGATAATACGGATCGGAAGCGCGCGGAGGAGGATCTGAAAGAGGCCAAGCGCACCGCCGAGGCCGCCAACGAAGCCAAGGATCAGTTTCTGGCGAATGTTTCGCACGAATTGCGCACGCCGCTGTCGTCGATGCTGCTGTGGGCGAATATGCTGACGGGGGAGGAAGAAATCGATCCTGCGCAATTGCGTGAGGGGTTGGCGGCGATCAAGCGCGGCGCGGAAGCGCAGAAGGAATTGATCGAAGACCTGCTGGACACGTCGCGGATATCGGCCGGCAAATTGAGGCTGGAAGTTCGGGAGATCGAGCTGATCGGCGTGGTGCAGTCGGCGATGGAAGCGAGCAAACCGATTGCGGCGGCCAAAGGGATTCTGGTGGGGGCGAGGTTGGATCCGGCGGTGGGCGTTGTGCATGCCGATCCGCATCGCCTGCAACAGGTGGTGTGGAATTTATTGAGCAACGCGGTGAAATTCACTCCTGCCGGCGGAAGCATCATTGTTGAAATGATCCGCCGTGGAGAGGACGTGGAAATCCGGGTGATCGACACGGGGCGAGGGATTAGCAAGGAATTTTTGCCTCGCGTTTTCGATCGTTTTGGGCAGGCAGATCCTTCAAACACCGGGGCCAAGGGCGGCCTGGGATTGGGGCTCACAATCTCCAAGCAATTGGTGGACTTGCATCACGGCACGATCAGCGTGGAGAGTCCTGGAACGGGGCGCGGAGCGACGTTCATCGTTCGATTGCCCTTGCCGGAAATTCATTCAGGGCGACGACCTGGCGAAGTAACCAATCCGCCGTGGTCTAATACCGCCAAGCCGCTGGGAGGGTTTCATGTGTTGCTGGTGGAAGATGAACCGGAAACCCGCAAGGCGCTGCTGAGATTATTGCATGAGTCGGGGGCGCAGGTTGCGGCGATGGATTCGACGTCGGCTGCGCTGCAAGAATATCAGCGGCGCCGGCCGGATTTGATTGTGAGCGACATCGGATTGTCTGACGGCGACGGTTATGAACTGATCCAGAAGATTCGCGCGCTGGAAAAATCGCAGAACGAATCTCCCGTGCCGGCGCTAGCGCTGACGGCATTTGCGTACGAAAAGGACCGGCGAAAAGCTGCCGCAAGCGGCTTCCAGCAATATTTGACCAAACCGATCGAGCCCGCGCGGCTGATTTCCGCGCTGGCGGCACTCTTGTCCTATCGCTCTTCCTAATGGATTTTGCTCAAGCAATCCGGCATGCAGTTTTTGTGGTTGTCCGATCCAATGCAATATCGAATAATCGATGTTTAACCACGGCGGCGCATGAATATCCTGCTTGTAGACGATCACGTTGATACAACGACGATCATGTCACTATTGCTTCGGCAGCGAGGACATACGGTTACGGTTGCAACGAGCGTCCGCGGCGCACTCGATTTTTTGGCCAGGCATTTTGATTTGTTGATCAGCGACCTGGGGCTACCCGACGGCAGCGGGCTGGAGATTATGCGGGCTTTTTCGAGGGAGAATCGCATCGCGGGGATCGCCGTGAGCGGCCACAGTTCGGATGAGGATCTGGAAAGAAGCAGGCTTGCGGGTTTCAAGGAGCATCTTTCCAAGCCGATCGATTTGCCGAGCCTGCTGTCGGCGATTGACCGCATAACGAAGGGGATGCCTGCCGTGCCTCAGAATTGACAGGGTTGTGGCGTTTGATTGTTGGATCGAAACGCACTTTCTGCGCGACCAAATTTTGCATGTCTTGTCCTCGTGAATATCTCATGTGCGAAAATTTGTCTCTCACCTATTCAGGTGAATAGCAACTATCCATATTTTGGTGTATTGTCGCCGGCGACGTCATAGATGGCGTCGGTTGGCTGTCGGGGTTAGCAAGTCGTATGGGGTTTGGGCATGTCGGAGCAAGTCGCAGTGGTGGTCGTTCACGGCGTCGGAGATCCCGGTGCGGGGCATCCGTCTAAAGCAATCGCGTCGATGCTTCTTGGGGTTCAGAGACAAGGCGGGACAGCATATCAGCCGTTTTACGGATCGCCGGTGAGGATTGGCGTGCGGAAATGCAGGATGCCAAGGGCAGCGCCGCCTGCGCAACGAGCCAAACCAGGGATTTTTGACGAGCGCGGGCCTTATGTCTTTTCCAGACACCAAGACCAGCCTTCTGCGATGCCGCCCGACATCGACTATACGCACGATCAACTGAGTGAGTATCAGCCCAAAGATGAGGATGAGGCATACGAAACGGTGCGGTTATCCAGCGTGCGGCGGGGGGCCGCTCATGGTCAGGATAAAACGGTTCATGTTTTTGAGATGTATTGGGCGGATCTAGTGACGGTGGGAGCGGGGCTGCGTTTACTGGGGGACATCTATCAAATCATTTTGCATCTGGCGAGCGTCGGACAACATGCGGTGGATATGGCGCTGGCGGCGAATCCCAAGAAATGCAGTTGGAAGCTTTTTGGGTTTATCCATGATTTGGCGACACGTTTTTTTTCATTGCCATTGCCGATTTTGAATTTGCTGCTGCTGAGCAGCGCGGTGATGGCGTTGACCGGAACGCTGGATGGGGCGTTGGCCGGGACCCGTTTTGCCGTTGCTGTGCCATACATCGCGTGGGTCATTCTCGGGATTTTATTGGCGGTGCTTTTCGCGATCGTTCTGTTTTGGTTGGATTGCATAAAAAATGCGTGGTGGCGCGCGGGAGTTTGGTTGTGCAGCATGATTGTGGCGGTGGGAGCGGGTTGTTTTTTTGCGAAGTGGCAGCCTATCGCGTCTGAAAAAATGCTGGCGTTGGAATCGTTGTTTCTGACGATTGGTTTGCTGATTCCAGTTTTCCGAAGCTATGCTGGCGCGCGGCCTGGGGCGGGATTGATCGCGATAATCGCCTGCATGGTCACTGCGGCAGATGGGGTATATGAAATCGGGGCATGTTCCAATGAGCAGATGTTGCTTGCGGGGCTGCATTTGTCGGAACTGTTGTGGCTGATGCTTTCTGCTTCGTGGACGTGCCTGCTGTTATTATCGCTGTCTTCATTGCTGGCGGGGTGGGTTGTGATTTTTACGGCACTCCCTGGACAACGAACCTGTGACCGCCGGGTGGTGTGGACGGCGCGGCTTACATTGGCGTTGCCGACGGTGCTGTTCTTCATCCTTACGTTGACGCTGTGGGCGGGCGTTTTGTTCGCGGCGAGTGAATTGCTGCCGGCGAAGGTGCTTTATCAACCGAGTTGGGTGGATCAATTGCTGGGGAAATTTCATCTTCTCGGCTGGTTTGAACTGGGCGGAGACAATGTTAAGGAATACGCGAACAATCTCTGGCAGGCGTGTGCGGGTTGCGTACTAGGGCCAATCGCGGCATTAACGGTTCTGGCGGCGATTTTTGGGGTTTGGGCGCTACTGCCGGGGATTCTCGCTGAGTTGAATGTTCCCGACGATCAGCGAGCGCGGAGGTTGAAGTATGCCCATTGGTTGGACGGTGGGTTTGCGTTGCTGCGTGTGGCGGGCGGGATCATCGTGGTGGCGTCGCTGCTGATTATTCCGTTGGCGATCCCGTCGGGGATTTGGGCGATGCTGCATTTGGATGCGCTGGGAACGTTTCACGACTGGTTGAAGAATTATGGCCCGCCGATGTTCATCATCGTAGGAGGCCTGGTTGCCGGCGCCGGAGGGCTGCGTCTTTTGCCCGGGCGGCTTGGGAATGCGGTCAAAAATATTGCAGTGCCGCTGCGTGCGGCGTTGGACGTCGATGCGTATCTGCGCGTGCATCCGATGCAATCCAATCCCAAGGCAAAAATCTTTGCGCGATATGTCTCACTGCTGCGCTACCTGGCCAAATGGACCGATCCGAACGATCCAAAGAAACAATATGACAAGATCGTGATCGTCTCGCATAGCCAGGGGACGGTCATTACTGCCGACTTGTTTCGATTTCTTCGACATTTTCCGGATAAATCGCTCAATCGTTTTTTTGGCCACGGAGTACCTTCGGTACCGGTTCATTTGTTCACCATGGGCTGTCCGCTGCGGCAGTTATATGGCCG
>DATAPK010000539.1:0-2361 GCA_036265245.1 Tepidisphaeraceae bacterium
ACCATCTCAAACCGCTGCGATGTGATGCTGATGGGCGTGATGCGTTTGACGAATGGATTGAGATACCGAAACCCTTCCGGCTCGGTCGTTCGTTGCACGCCCTGCTCGCCGTCGTTGACGAGATATTGATCCGGATCTTTCGCCGCGCTGCCCGCCATGATCGTCACGACACCGCGATGACCAGGATCGACCTTCACCGGATCGACCAGCTTGAGCTCATAGGCATACGGATTTGAATATTCGTTGTATCTCGCCGGCTGAAGGACGTTTGGCAGCGGACCTCGCTGATCCCGTTGCGGGTCGGCCAGCACCTGGCCGGCATCGAGCTTCTGGCCGAACTTTTTGAAAATGATCCCCACTTTGTCGTTGGGCACGACGGCGGCATCGTCAACTTCCCGCTCGTAATCGAACGGACTGAACCCGAAATAAACGCCCTCAGGATAAACCTGCTCCAGGATGCCGTTCACGTCGCCATACTGCGATTCCCATTTTTGATATCCGGCCGGATCGATTTTCTGATCCGGGGCGCGCGGAACAATCACCTGATCACCGGGCAGCGAGCGCGAGCCGTTTTTCTTCAGCAACACAAGCACTTTTCCGGCCGGCACGACCACACGCCGAACCATCCAGAAATATCCGCCATAAATCACCAGCAAACCCAGAATCAGCACGGGCAGCGCACGCCAGGGGTTTCGCCTTGGCAGAGGCGGCGGCGTGCTGCGATGAGGCGGATCGCCCCCGTCTCCGCCCGCACCATTCAATTTTGCCCAATCAAATTTGCTCATGGTCCATCTCCCTGAAAAGGGATTACATTCAGAGTGGTCGCCCGCAGCGCCGGCAGAATCTTGCAAATCGCGGATGGCTCACGCCACACGCGCGGCAAAGACGCTGCTCGCCGCGCACGCCTGGCCGTTTGCCCACGGCGGCGCTGATAATCACGAACATGATCACTACCACCACCAACATGATGAAAAGCGGCGGAAGCTCAAAAATATCCATTTTGTGCCTCCAGACATGAAACATCATCGTCACCCCCCGCCCTGCATGCAATTATAGTTCAGCGTAATCATCATAACGATTAAGATTGTAGCTGGATGCAACTAACACCCCAACAAGCTTCTGAACTGCTGGACCTGGCAAGGAATGTGATTCGTTTCGTGCTCAGTAAAACGCAGCTGGTGGTGTCTATCCCAAAAGACCCGGCGCTGCATCAGCCCGCCGGCGCGTTTGTGTCGCTTCATGCACTGGCGACCCATCGTTTGCGCGGCTGCGTGGGCCGCCTCGATGCGGCGCAGCCGATGTATCAAGCCGTCGCCCACGCCGCGCAAAGCGTGCTCGGCGATCCACGATTCGAAGGCGAACGCGTTCGTCTCGATGAATTGCCCAATCTGGAAATCGAGATCAGCCTGCTCTCGCCGCTTCAACCGGCGCAGAACACAACCGATTTTGATTTGTTGAATGACGGAATTTTTCTGACAGTCGGCGATCGCTCGGGATGTTTTTTGCCGCAGGTGGCGCGAGAGACGAAATGGAGCAAGGAACAACTTCTGGATCGCCTGGCCACCGAAAAGCTGGGACTCCCTGCCCGAACATGGACGCTGCCCGGCGCGCGACTCCAAAAGTTCAGCACCCTTTTGGTAGGCCCAGAGCCATTCATATCAGAAAAATCACAAAATACAGAAACAAAGAATTGAATTTACGTCGTTAGCCCTTCGTGTCTTCGCGCTTTCGTGATCTCTTGAATTAAATCATGCCGCCGATTCCATCAACTCCGCGCTTTTCTTCATCGGCGATCCCTTCATCGATTCAGGTTGCGGGGATTCGATCCGCATGCCATAGAAGGATCGATAGACAAAGAACAGCGCGACCGCGAAGAACACTGCCGCCAAGCCCAAACGGATGGCCGTCGAATCAATTTTCACCGCCACCTCAACCGCCAGCAATCCGAACAGCGTGCTGAACTTGATGACCGGATTCATCGCCACCGAGCTGGTGTCCTTGAAGGGGTCGCCAACCGTGTCGCCCACCACGGTCGCCTCGTGCAGCGGCGTGCCCTTCTCGCGAAGCTCGGTCTCCACCACTTTCTTCGCGTTGTCCCACGCACCACCGGCGTTGGCCATGAAGATCGCCTGGAATAATCCAAAAAACGCCAGCGAAATCAAAAACGCTATTAACAAAAACGGCTCGACAAACGCAAACGCCAGCGTGACGAAGAACAAGCCAAAGAAGATGTTGAACATCCCCGCCTGCGCATATTTCGTGCAGATCGCGACGACCCGTTGGCTATCCTCGACGCTCGCCTTGCTCGCACCTTCCAGCTTCATGTTGCGTTTGATGAAGGCCACCGCGCGATACGCGCCC
>DATAPK010000540.1:0-1697 GCA_036265245.1 Tepidisphaeraceae bacterium
CCAACCCGCGGGCGTACTCGAAAAATTTCTTCGCCTTCACTTTCAGCTTCAAGGGCGACGGATGGGATGACATCATCATCATCGGATTCCCCGGCGAAGACACGAGCTGGTATGAAAACCCGCGAAGGAAGGAAACCGCCGACGGACACTGGGCCCGGCACAAGGTCTTCAATGTGACCGACGGCGAATCAGCCGGATTTGTGGACCTTTTCGGCACCGGAAAGCCCGTGCTGCTTTGCGCGACCGGCGGAAAGTTTGGCTATGCGACGCCTGATTACAGCGCGCCGGAAAAGCCGTGGGCGTTTCACCCCATCAGCCCGGACAAAAAGTATCAGCGCTTTACGCACGGCCAGGGTTTTGGCGATGTGAATGGCGATGGCCGCAACGACATCCTCGTTCAAAACGGCTGGTACGAACAACCCGCCAAACTCGATGGCGATCCGGAATGGGTCTTCCACAAGGTGGATTTCGGACAGGGCGGCGCTCAGATGTATGTTTATGACGTGAACGGCGACGGCCGCAACGACGTCATCAGCAGCCTTCAGGCCCACGGCTACGGGCTGGCGTGGTTTGAGCAGAAGGCGGATGGATCATTTGAGAAGCACATTATTGTCGGCAACAAGCCGGAGGAAAATCCGCAGGGAGTCGAATTTACCGAGATGCACGCGATCGATCTGATTGATATCAATGGCGATGGATTGAAGGACATCGTCACCGGCAAGCGCCATTTCGCGCATGCCGCACATGGCGATCCCGAAGCGATGGCGCCCTCGGTGCTCTATTGGTTTGAACTGAAGCGCGCCAACGGCAAGGCCGAGTGGATCGCGCACCTGATCGACAATGACTCGGGCGTGGGCACGCAGGTGATCGCCCGGCCGATCAACGGCGACAAGCGCCCCGCGATCGTCATCGGAAACAAGAACGGAACGTTTGTGTTCACGCAGCAAAACGAGAAGGCGGCATCCGCCGCGAAATAGTTGTGCCTGATACAAACGCCATGCAAGTGTGGCGTTTTGAAAGCGTGCTAAATCCTTCTTTTGCATGTTCGCCTTCTCATGAGCGATATCGATCTGGCCATCAGCCATTGCAAGACCCTGGAATCCCTGCTCGAGCGCGGGCTGGGCGCAAGCGGCCGCGGGCTTCACGAGAAAGTCAGCAGCGTTGAATCACGGCTTCCGCGCGAGCTCGTGCGCAAGCTCCGGCTCGTCGCCACCGTGCGCAACAAGGTCGTTCATGAAGCAGATTATAAAAACATCGACGATCGCAAGGCGTTTCTCGCGGCGTGTCGCGATGCCGAGCGCGAACTGAAAAAAATGGCCGGGGGCGGCGGAGGCCGGGTGGGAATGATTTTAACCGTCGTAGCCGCCCTGCTCATCCTGGCCGGGGCGGCGGTGGTTTATCGGTTCCTGCATCTGCGTTAGGAGACATCCGATGGAACGCCGAAGCTCTGTGCCGCTTTGGGCAATCGCATGCCTGGCGCTGCTGCCCAACATTTGCCGCTCGGCGGATCAGCCGGCAGTTTCCGATGGTTACGCCCCGCATCGCCAGGATATTCAAAGCCGCGATGCGCGAAAGCGCGCGGTTCCGGTGATTCCGCCGCCGGAGAAGAAGCTGCGGGTCATCATTGATACGGATACGGGAAATGAGATCGACGACATATGGGCGATTGCGCTGGCGATTCGGTCTCCACAGCGATT
>DATAPK010000541.1:0-4856 GCA_036265245.1 Tepidisphaeraceae bacterium
GGGATACCGCTCGGTCTCCAAGCAATTCAACAGCATGATCTTCAGCACCACCGGCGGCCAATTCTGGGTCTTGTTCGGCGTGCTCAAGCAAACCGGATATCTCCCCACTCCCGGAATTCTTTTCTGCCCCGCCGAGACAAATCCCAAATTCATGTACAACACGCCCGACAACCCCTGGCCTGATCCGGGCGTCACGCCCACCACCAACATCCAGGCCGGCTATTGCGATCGCCCCGAGCAGCAGATCCCCGACGACCTCACCAACGTCCCCGCCTCCCTGCAGCCGTTCTGGATGCCCAAGCTCACCAAATTCCGCAACAAGGCGATCTTCGCCGATCTCACCTCCAGCATCACCCGCGTCATCACGCGTCACAAAACCGGCATCAACGTCCTTTACGGCAACGGAAGCGCCAAGTGGGTGCCCCTCAACGTCTTCGCCCAACCCGCCAATCTTTGGCCCGAGGCGACTACCCCGCCCGTCGCAACCTATAATCAGACGCAGGCCAACATCTGGAGCGCATTGGACGGAGCGTAAATGATCTTGCCACGGAGCCCGATCATGGAACCGACCAAATCCGAAAATCAGCAAGAGCTTCTGAAAAAATTGCACGAAGCCAACGAGCATTTCCACGAACGCCGCGAAAAACTCGAAAAGGCCATGGATTCCTCCGAATTTCGCCACCAGGAGCGCGTGGAAAAAGCATCCGATGAGCTTCACCAGGTCGAAGGCGAAGTCGAAGAAGTCGAGCAGAAGATCAAGAAAGAGCTCGAATAAATATCTGGGGTGTATCGCTTATTCAGTAACTGAATAAAGAGACCGCGAAAGCGCGACATCGCGATGAATTCGCGATGAATAAAATTTTTGTCTCTTCCCCCTTCGCGAATTCCTTCGTGCCATCGCGATTTCGCGGTCTCTTCTGCCACCCTCACTTACTCTGATACCCATCGTTCCCACCGCGATCTTCACACCAGCGCCAGATTGAAATCCGTTCGATAAATCGAATCATCCCCGCCGCTCAGGAGCACGACAACGCCCAGCACGTTATTCACGCCCGTCGTGCCGTTGATAAAGCCGGTCGTGTAGAGCAAATCGTGCGTCTGATCCAGCGCCAGGGCAATGCCCCAGTCGTCTGTGGTAGAACCGATGCTTTTCGCCTTCATGAATTTCCCACTGATGCGGAATTTGGCCACGAACTGATCGGCGCCGCCCGCGCTCTTGAGGTTGGCCGAGCCGCTGCCCGAAACGGTGACGGCGCTGCCGTGATAAAAACCGTTGACGAACACATAGCCGTCATGGGTGATCTGAACATCGACGACCGAATCATCGCCGCTGCCGCCGATGCGCTTGGTAATGAGAAAATTCCCCGCGCCGCCGCTCAACTTCTGAACAAATCCGTCGCTCGCGCTGGCGGTGAGAGCCACGATAGGAGCCCCCGGATCAAAATCGACCGAACCGGTGAACGTGCCCGTCATAAACACATCATCCCCCGGATCAACCGCCACGCCCACCGCGACCGCGCTCGAAAGCCCGATTCCGCCCTCCTCTTTTGAAAACAGCAGGCTTCCCGCGCTGCTGAATTTCATCATATACGCCCCGCTCAAACCAAATTGGCCGAGCAGATTCGACTGGATATTCGTAGCCGCGTAATAATTGACGGTATTGCTCCCCGACGATCCCACCAAAAAAACCTGATCTTTGGAATTGATCGCCATATCCCCGCCGGCGTCCAACCCGTTTCCGCCCAGCCCCCGCGCCCAGAGCAATGTTCCGTTGCCGTCATACTTGGCGATGAACGCATCCTGCAACCCCTGGCTGGTCAGATTGAATTTCTTTTTCCCCGGCTCGAAATCCACCGTGTCCGAGAACACGCCGGTGAGATAGACATGATGCGAATGATCCACCGCGACGCTCACCCCCGCATCCGTGTCAGTCGAACCGAAGCCCAGGTTCCAAATCAGATTTCCGTTGGTGTCGAGCTTGGCAAGGTAGATATCCCCGCCGATCCCGGTGCTGGGGGCAAAGTCCGCCGTCGCGTTGAATACGCCGGTGGTGTAAACAGACCCATCCGTGTCGATGGCGATGCCTCCCGAAATCCCTGGATGGGCGATCGATGTGGTCGTCACGCTGCCAAGCAGCCGCGCCCACGCAAACCCGCCCGCCGCGGTGTATTTCGCCACGAACGAACTGCCCAATCCCTCCGCGGTCAGAAATTTCGTCTTGGTCTTGCTCGGATTGAAATCAACTTTCCCCTGAAAGGTGCCGGTCACATACGTGTTGCCCTGCGCATCCGCCACCACGCCCGTGCCAAAATCGATCCCCGTCGATCCCAGCCCCAGGCTAAACGCCAGCAGTTGCCGGCTTTCCAAGCATTCAATCCAACCCCCAGAAAATACCCGTTGGCGATTCACATTAGACATGCGTTTACTTCTCCTCAGAAGACTTGTGTCGATTGAAATTACCCGACCGACGGACCGAATGCGATGCGTCAAGCTGTCATTTCACGCAACCGCAAGATTAAAATCAGTCCGGAAGACCGAATCATCGCCGCCCTTGGTCGGCGCCGTCAAATTAAAGGAGTTGCTGATGCTGATCTTGCCCTCGGGATTCAAGCAACGCGACGACGTCGCTGGATGAGAAGCGGCGGATTGCGTGAGATAGCATCCAGTAATCGGCAGGCCATAGGAGCGGGGACTCGGGTGCCAGCTTCCCAAGCCTCGACTAACTTGCGGGAGACGCCCAAAAGTTTAGCAAAGAGGCCTTGGCTCAGGCCGAGCCTATGCCGTAGTTTCAAAACCGCTTTCGCATCGAATTTCGGAGGGTCGGGAATCTCGACCGTCCTCATCGTTAGTTTTGCGGATCGGCCGCGCAAGCCGTCATGCACTTCACTCAAGCTTTGCACCAGCAAAGTACCCAGTGTTGATTTCGTTGGTTTACGCATGATTAAATTCCTCTCTTTCCAGCCAGCGCATCCAGCGTTTGCTTGATTGCTTTGGATAGAACTCTACAGGCTTTCTCCTGATCCGATGTTAAATTCGGTTGCTCATTCTTCGGAAAAATAAGAAGAAAATAGACCGCGTCATGAGCCGGAAAATATAGATAACAGATACGAAACCCGCCACTCTTCCCCGAGCCACGCGATGCCGGCGCGAAGCGAACTTTCCGAACGCCGCCGGTGTTTCGCATGACCTTGCCGGCCGACGGTTGATCCATGACCTGCCGCTCCAGGGCTCGCAGGTCTTCATCGTTCAGCCCCCAATATTTCCAGAGGCTGGCGAACGTCGCCGTCTGCGCGAGCGTTAATTTCACGGAATCATTATACCCTACAATGTAGGGATAGCAAGCGATGGGCATTCACATGAGGCTTTCGCCTACTGAAGCAGATGCCAAACCAATGAAGCAATTCCGCCCAGCAAATCCGCATGGTCGCTGGTGTTGGCAGAAAGACCCGTCAGAGAAGAATCGTTGATATTCGCGATGCGATGTTCGGTATCCAGCGCCCTGCGCTCGCGCTGAAGTTGTTCGATCTCATTTTCGCGTGCCCGATCCAACCCGCCGGTGCGAATAAATTCAACGATCTGCCGCATCTCATCGCGATCCAGCCAGATGCCGTGCGCCCGGCAGATGCCGACAACAATTCCCGATCGCCCCGCATAGTTCATCCGGTTCATCAGCTTGCCGCATTGCGGGCACGTCAGATATCGCACCTGCGTGTCGATCGGCGCCGGCGGCGGAAGCTTCAAACCCGTGGCAGCCGTCTGCGCGTCCGCGTCCGAGCAAATATGATCAAAGCTCGTAACGTCGATCCACAACCCGCCGCAGTGCATGCACTCTTCCAGCGGCGTGTTGCCCACCGCGATCTGCTGAAGCTTCACATGACATCGCGGACAGGATTTGGCCGACGCCTCCCCCGTCGCAATCTGCGTCGCCGCCGCCCCGCAATGCGGACAGAACTTGCTCCCCATAAACATCATCCCCATGCACTTGGCGCACGCCACCGTCTGCAGCAGCGCGTGGCAATACTGGCATTGCGGCGCATCCTGCGACACCGCAGCCCCACATTCAGGACAGTTAAGAGTGCCGGCTTGCATGATGAAATGAGTATACCCCTTTGTCCCAAACCCTTCACAGGAATAACGCCGGGCTGACCTTAAAGCGATCGGCCAATGTGCGAATATTCGCCTTACTGAGTTCCCGTTTGCCGTTGAGGATAAGAGAAGCCTGTCCACGACCGCTACCGAGCAGTTCGCCAAGCTGTGTTGTATTCATGTCATTCTGCGCGATTAAATACTTCAATCGTGCCAGCGGTGTTTTCAATTCATGTTCGATTGGATAGTTGGCATCTTCATATATGCCGACCAGTTGGCTAAGGGCATCGGTGTAATCTCGCTCGCCGCTGCTCAATCCACTATCGGCCCGGCCCACCAGATCTTTCAGGATTTCAATCGCCTCATCGTATTCTGCTTCCCTTCGAATGGGACGCAGAGGGAATTTCCGAACGAGTTCAAGATAGTCGTCCGCCACGCGCAGCCGCTTGATTTTGTTCTTATTCATTTTGATTCCCTATTTGCCATGCTTTTTCGAATATTCCGCATGCGTCAATACTTCATCGATCACGATTTCCTGAAGCTCATAGGAAACGATTGCGATCAACCGGAAGTTATTTCCACCGATATTGAAGCAAGTGAGGTTGGTGCCGCGAATGGCATCGGTGCTCGGCCAGAGACTGCGTGCTTCGACAATGTTGTGCCATTGCGCCGCCTCAGCAATTTCAACCCGTTCTGCCAATGGCTTGCGAACCGCCGCGTGCTTCTTAAAGGCTTTAAGAATCGCACGGCGATTCCTGATAACCATGTTA
>DATAPK010000542.1:0-4756 GCA_036265245.1 Tepidisphaeraceae bacterium
GATGGATTTCGAGCAGGTGAAACGCTTCATGCTGAACGACGTCATTGAAGTAATCCCCCTGGCATTCATGCGCGGGCGAACGCTGAATGAGAGTGTGGTGATTCTCGATGAAGCCCAGAATACGACTGCATCACAGATGATGATGTTTTTGACAAGATTAGGCCATAACAGCAAGATGATCGTCACTGGCGATGTTACCCAGGTTGACTTACCTCGCGATGTTCCCAGCGGCCTGACAGATGCAATGGATAAGCTCCAGGGCATCAAAGGAATCGCGACGATCGAACTGGCCCGCGGCGACATCGTAAGACATCGCTTGGTTCAGGATATTGTGAACGCATACGAGCAAGGAAATGACTGAGGACAATAACCAAATCCGAATGACCAATGAAATCCCAATGTCCTAATGACCAATTGGACATTGGGGCTTGGGTCATTGATTGGTCTTTCTGGTTTGGTCATTCGATAAGAGCCGTTGATCGTTAGAAGCGGCAATTGAGATTTATGTTCTGGTCACGAAAACATGGAGCACGGCGTGCGGACATTCGAAAGAATCGTCCAGATAGCAGTTCGCGCCGCTGGGCGGAGCTTCGAGCGAACGGGACGACCGGATCGCTTTGGGTGGCTGGGGGTTTCTGCATCGCGACCATTCTTGTGATGATGTTGCGAGACAGTGTGGTGCCCTACCACCCCGGGGATTACACGCCGACCGATATTCTTGCCCGCGTTGCATTTCACTATCCGGATAAAGATGAACTGATCAAGATGCGGCAACACGCGCGCGAAATCGAGCCGCGCGTTTACAAGGACAATGGAGATGTCTATGGCCAGCTCAAGGATTTGCTGATTAAGCTGCCCGAGCGTGTGGCGAAGCTAAAGCCGGATGAGTTGCCGCCGTTTTTGAAGCAGTTGCTGGATGCGGGTTCGTTGGCGTTGCTTCAGGAATATGCAACTCCGCCTCAGAATGAGAAGTACGTGATCCAGGTCAATCAATATCTGGACGAGCTTGCTCGGATCAATCCGATTGTTCTGCCGGAGGATCAGCGTCACGAAGAATTGTCGGTGTCGCTGAATCGAACGATTGTGATCCCGAGCCAAAGCACGACACCGATTCGGGCGGACGCGGTTTATTCCAATCAGCAGCTTGAAGAGCTTCGCGGGCGACTGCTGGGACTGGCGCGCGGGCATTTTATCGCGGATACGCTGGCGCCGAAGATCGTGGCGTTGACCATCGACACTTTCAAAAATAATCCAACCCAAACGCTGGATGTGCTGAAGACCGCAGAGCGCCAGGATCAGGCCGCCCAGGCGATTATGGCAGCGGATGCGGATATTCTGTATGAGCCGAAGCAGACGATCGTTCCGAAAGGTGATGTGAGCCTGAAGGGATGGCAGTTGCTGCGGGCGGAGAACGATGCTTATCTCAGCGAGGATGGGAACATCTGGAAGAGCCGGGCGGGGACGGCGGCGAGCGTGATTTTGTTGACGCTGGTGCTGGCGACTTACACGGCGAAGTATCAGCCGCGCGTGATTCGCAACCAGGCGCGCGGAATCGCGGTGACGGGATTGCTTTTTTCGATGCTGGTGATTGCGCAGTTGGCTGGCGTGGGGAGCAGCCCGACTTATGTGTTTGGGATCGCGCCGACGATTGTGGTGGCGATGATTTTGACGATTGCGTATGACCAGCGTTTCGCCACGGGAATCGCGACGATTCATGCGGCGCTGGTGACGCTGGCGCTGAACCAATCACTGAGCTTTTTCCTGGTTTTGTTTACCGGCGTGCTGATCTGCTGCTTCCTACTGAATGATATTCGTACGCGAAGCAAGTTAATCGAGGTGGGCGGAGTAACCGCGGTGGTGCTGATTCTCGCAAGCTGCGCCGCGAGCTTCGTGCAGCTTTATCCGATTCAATTCATGTTCCGAAACGCGCTATATGCGGGGGCAGCGGGGTTGGGCGTGGGGTTTGTAGTGCTGGGGATTCTGCCGTTTATTGAAAAGGCGTTCCGCATTACGACCAGCATGACGCTGCTGGAGCTGGCGGATGTGTCGCATCCGTTGCTTCGCCGGCTCTCGCTGGAGGCGGCGGGGACATACAACCACAGCCTGCAGGTGGCGACGCTTTCGGAGGAGGCGGCAGAGGCGATCGGAGCGGATTCGCTGCTGTGCCGCGTCGGGGCGTATTACCACGACATCGGCAAGATTAATAAGCCGGGCTATTTTGTCGAGAATCAGGCAGGCGGCGAGAACCGGCATCTGACGCTGAATCCGAATGTGTCGAAGATGATCATCATCGGCCACGTGAAAGACGGCTGGGCGATGGCGAAGGAATATAATCTGCCGACCAAGCTGCTGCCCTTCATCGAGCAGCATCATGGGACGACGCTGGTGGAATTCTTTTATCACCGTGCGTGCGACAGCGTGCCGACGGATGGCCCGAAGATCAGCGAGGATCATTTCCGATATCCTGGGCCCAAACCCAAGAGCAAAGAGATTGCGATTCTGATGCTGGCGGATTGCGTGGAAAGCGCGATGCGTACCATGACGGAGCCCACATCGGCGCGGATCGAGACGCTGGTGCATGAGCTGGCGATGAAGCGGCTGATGGATGGGCAGTTTGACGAATGCGATCTGACGATGCGTGATCTGGAGCGCATCCAGCGGTCGCTGGCCAAGACATTGCAGAGCTTTTATCACGGACGCATTCCGTATCCTTCGACGCGCGGCATGACATCGGCAACGGGCGATTCATCGACAAGTTCAACCTCCTCTTCCTCCGCGGCGACCAAGTCTGCGTGAGCGATATCCGATTCATGGTTGCCTCAAGATTATCTCTTTCTATTCGCGCAGATATTGGAAGACGCTTCCTGCCGTTTTTGCGGAAGCAGATTCGGGCGGCAAACCGTTTGCTGGAAGAACCGCTGGCAGATTTGTCGATTGCACTGGTGAACGACGGGATGATGTCGGCGCTGCACCTGAATTACATGAAGATCGCGGGGCCGACGGATGTGCTGACGTTTCCGCTGGATGAAGTGGGCGGCGGCGAGATCGTGATTTGCGTGCCGGAGGCGCGGCGCCGGGCCCGGGAATGCGGCACGCGGGTGGCAAATGAATTACTTTTATATGCGATTCATGGCATGTTGCACTTGGGCGGGATGGACGATAGAACGCAGCGCGGGTTCGAACAGATGCACCGCATGGAAGATCGAATATTAACGCAACTTGGAGTCGGGCCGGTGTTTACGCCACGCGCGGGGAGGCGGTGATGGCGTGGCTTTTTCTGGGGGTTTTGGCCGCCACCGCCCTGTCGCTGCTCTTTTCGACGCTGACCTATTCGCTGCGCGATTATTCGCGACCAAGGTTGATCGACTATCTGGAGCGGCATCGCAAATCGAAATGGGCGGAGCGGACATTTGATCGCACGGGCGATTTGATTTTCACGACGGCGGTTGGCCGACTCGTGACAAATCTTTGCATTCTGATTTTTGTGCTGCACATCTTGGTGGATCTGAATTGGAGCCCCTGGCCGCGATACGCGATGGCGGTGCTGATTACGGGGATCATTACATTAATCAGTTCGGTCGCCCTTCCGCACTCGCTGGCGCGTCACGCTGCAGAGGCGATCATCGGGTTCTTCGTCAGGTTCCTGCACGCCTGGAGAGCAATGCTTCTGCCGGCGACGCGGGTGATGCACTTGATTGACGAGGTGGTCGTCAGCGCGACGAATGCAACTTCAAACGTCGATCCGGAAACCAAGAAAGAAGAGGACATCGATCAGGACATTCTTTCGGTGGTGCAGGAAGGAGAAAAAGAAGGCGTTGTGGACGAACAGGAACGAGAGATGATCGAGTCGGTGATTGAGTTTCGCAACCGTAGCGTTGTGGAGATCATGACGCCGAGGCCGGCCATCACGGCGATTGAGATTAACGCCACGATGGATGTGGTTCGGCAGATGCTGGAGGAATCGGGGCATTCCCGGCTGCCGGTTTACGAAGGGACGATCGATCATATCGTAGGAATATTATACGCGAGGGATTTGCTGAAATTTCTAGGGGCGGCGGAACAGCCGTTCAGCATTCGTGGCGTGCTGCGTCCGCCGATTTATGTGCCGATGACCAAGCCGTTGCGCGATCTGCTGAGCGATTTTCGGTTGCAGAAAATTCATATCGCGATTGTCACCGATGAATATGGAGGGACTGCGGGGCTGGTGACGATTGAAGATGTGCTGGAAGAACTGGTCGGCGAAATCGCGGATGAGCATGACGAGGCGGAGCCGGCCATGCTGAAGCGCCTCGGGGATACAATGGCTGAGGCGGATGCGCGAATCAAGCTTGAGGAATTCAATCGAATGATGGGATTGAAGCTGCCCGAAGATGCAGGGTATGAAACGCTGGGCGGCTATATTTCGACAACGACGGGGCGGATTCCAGAGACTGGCTGCGTGGTGACGGCGAATGGGGCGCGGTTCACGATCCTGGATGCCGAGCCGCAACGGGTGAATCGAGTCAAGATTGAACTGCTGCCGCAACCGGCGGTGGAACCATCGGCAAATTCGTGAGTCCTTTCAAAACACTCTGTAGCGTCTTTACCGATTTTAACGATGAGAGGTGTGGACAACAGAAAAGTGTTATCCGCCAATGCGGATGTGCGCATTCTTCCGATACCGTCTTCTGTGTGATAACGGGGTGCGGGAAATATGAAACGGGATTGGAATGCGCCTATGATGCAAATCCAAGGTGTTGGTTTCGTGGGATGAAAA
>DATAPK010000543.1:0-5137 GCA_036265245.1 Tepidisphaeraceae bacterium
ATCGGCCTGGGTGGTAATGACTGCGAGGCTGGGGGCGAAGAGCGCGTTTGATACGGTGGATGCCCTGAATGATCCGTCGCCGTTGCTGAGGAACAGCGTCCAGGTCGCCGACGTTCCCGGGATGATGCGCGTGGGTGCGTGCGTCTCGCCGCCGCCAAGAATCACCTGCTCGGGCAAACCGGGATTGTAGATGATCAGATCGGCCTTCCCATCGCCGTCAAAATCGCCGGCAGAAACAATCTGGGGGTGCGGCTGCGTGCCAACATTAGGTGGAACAAACGTCAGCGCCGGCTGAAATGTCCCATCCGCGTTCCCAAGCGAAATGCTGATCTTGTCAGCGGCGGGATTGCTGACGGCCATGTCCTGAATCCCATCGCCATTAAAATCCGCTAGAAACTGCGACGGATTCGATGGACTCAGCTTCAGCCCCGCGACCGGATTATTCGTGTCGCCCGACCCGAAAATTGTCGCCGCCTGCAGAGTTCCGTCCCCGTTCCCCGGGATAATATTCAATTGCGAAGTGGCCGCATTAAACCCGGCCAGATCGACCCGCCCATCCCCATTGAAATCCCCCACACTGAAAAAATTCGTCGCCTGATCCGCATAATCTACTTCACCGGCGAAAGTCCCATCGCCGTTGTTGATCTGCACACCAATCTCGCCGGCGGTTGAGTTCGTGATCACATCGGCAGCCCCATCGCCGTTCAGATCGACCAGCGACAAGTTGGCCCCGGAAGACAACTGCGTGGCCGATTCCTGAAATGTCCCATCCCCATTGCCCAGCCAGATCGTATTCCCAACCAGCAGATCCAAATTTCCGTCCGCGTTGATGTCCCCCGCGGCGATCGGAAACGATGAAAGCGCGGAGGTGACCGCCTGCGGCGCGGCGAATGTGCCATCGCCTTTGCCCAGCAAAATCGCCACGCCATTCCCGTTGACGGCCAGGTCGATCTTCCCATCGTGATTGAAATCGCCCGACGCAACTGATACCGCGTTGGTTACAGCGGCGTATGCCACATTGAACTGGAACGTGCCGTCGCCGTTGCTGAGCATGATGCCGACGGTCCCCAGACTTGGATTGGTGGTGACGAGGTCCGCCTTGCCGTCGCCGTTGACATCCACCGCAACCGGCGAGCCATAATTGCCAAGCTGCGCCGTCATCGGTTCCGGAAACGCATTGACGGCATTAAACGTCCCGTCCCCATTTCCCGTCAGAATATGAATCACCGGAGCGAACGTGGAAATGTCGCCGCCTTCCACGCCCAGATCCAACTTCCCGTCCCCCGTAAAATCCCCAACAATCAATCCGCTCGGCCCCTGCGCGCCGTCAAAATAACTGACAGGCTGCGAGAACGTTCCATCACCGTGCCCGAGCATGACATCGACGTGGGCAACGCTGGTGTTGTCCGTTGCAACATCAAGCTTGCCGTCGCCATTAAAATCCCCAACGACCATTCCCACCGTGCCCGCCGTCACTGGCGTGTTGAATGTGCCGATCAACGTCGCGCTCAGCAACTGCCGGCTTTCCAGAACCTCCAGATAGTGTCGATAATCCTTCGACACCCCTCGACCCAGTTGTTTATCCCGAAATTTCCCCGACGCTGGTTGATGATGACGAGCAGACATTGCCAACTCCTTCCACATTCGGCCCGTCAAAACACCGCTGAAACACTCACCGGCATCAATGTCTTGGCGTGCCCATGCTGACGAAGGTTTTGTGTAACAGGGAAAGGCGGATTCCTGATGACTGCAGTCCTTGCAGATTTCTTCAGATCATTGCGATGCCGCATTCAAATTAGGTCTTCGTGTCAGGACAATCGCATACGGCATCTCTCTCTCCCTGAACTTCGGGAGAGGGGATGGGATGAGGGGGATTTCAGTTCTCAGGCCGCTTGAAAATCGAAAACAACCTCACCCGCCGCTGTGCGGCGACCTCTGCCGGGGGAGAGGTGAAATGCAAAAGGTCACCACAAAATAAGCGTTAGACTCAGCGGCGTCGCTAAACGGGGGTTAGAAACCTTTTTCGGCGATTTCGACGGCTTTGAGCATGGCTTTGGCTTTGTTCATGGTTTCTTCGTATTCGTTGGCGGGGATGGAGTCGGCGACAACGCCGGCGCCGGCTTGGACGTCGTACAGGCCATTTTTCCAGACGATGGTGCGGAGGGCGATGCAGGTATCCATATTGCCGGCGAAATCGAGATAGCCGACGGCGCCGCCGTAGGGGCCGCGACGGGTGGGTTCGAGTTCGTCGATGATTTGCATGGCGCGGACTTTGGGGGCGCCGCTGACGGTTCCGACGGGGAGGGAGACGCGAAGGGCGTCCATGGCGGTCATTCCGTCTTCGAGTTGGCCGGTCACGTTGCTGGTGATGTGCATGACGTGGCTGTAGCGCTCGACGCTCATGACGTCATCGATTTTGACCGTGCCGATTTTTGCGACTCGGCCGATGTCGTTGCGATGGAGATCGACGAGCATGATGTGCTCGGCGCGCTCTTTGGGGTCGGCGAGTAGTTCTTTTTCGAGGGCGAGATCTTCTTCGGGTGTGGCGCCGCGTTTTCGGGTTCCGGCGAGGGGGCGGCTGGTGACTTCGCCGTCCATCACGCGGCAGAGAATCTCAGGGCTCGATCCGATGAGCGTGCAGCCGGGGCTTTTCAGATAGAACATGAAGGGCGAGGGGTTAATGATGCGCAGGGCGCGATAGACGTCGAACGGATGGGCGGCGCTTTGGACGCGGAGGCGCTGGCTGGGGACGAATTGGAAGATGTCGCCGGCCTTGATGTATTCCTTGCCTTTGAGGACGGCTTGCTCGAATTGGTCGCGGGTGAGATTGCTGGAAAAGTTGAGGGTGAGCGGCTGGGTTGGATCGATTTCGCCGAGCTTGCTTATGGGCGGCTGGCTGAGGCGCTGGACCAGTTCGTCGATTCGACGGCAGGCGTCTTTGTAGGCGACTTCGACATCGGGATGGCGAGTGAGATCGGCGTTGGCGACGACTTTGATGGTTTTGTCGACGTGATCGAAAATCACGAGTTCGAGATAGAGGCCGAAAAGGAGATCGGGGAGGTGGCGATCGTCCTTGGGGGGATTGTTGAGTTTTTCGCCTTCGTAATATCGGATGGTGTCGTAGCCGGCGTATCCGACGAGCCCGCCGGTGAAGTTGGGCAGGCCGGGGGCGTGGAAATAGCGACGCTTGGGCAACAGTTTGGAGAGATCGTCGAGAGGATCGGCGGATTCGGTTTCTTCGGGCGCTCCGGAGCCGGCGTAAATGGCTGCGGAACCAGCGGTGCATTCGTAGACCAGCGATGGCGAAGTTGCGATGAAGCTGTAGCGGGCGATGCGCTCGCCGCCGACGACGCTTTCAAGCAGGAAGGCGTGGTCGTCGCGGCAGAGGACTTCAAAGGCGGTGACGGGGGTGAGATGGTCGCCGAGGAGCTGGCGATAGACGGGAACCAGGTCGTGCTTGGCGGCTGCGGAGCGAAAGGTCTCGATGTCGGGAAAATATTGGCGCATCGGGTTCAATTACCTTTCACTCAAATAAAACCTTATCGATTCCGCGTCAAACGAAAAAGCCCGATGCCCACCAGAAGCACGCCAACGGCGATCAGACCGCTACTGCTGCGGGTGCCCCGGAGCGTCATGCCGCCGGTTGCACCACCGATGATGAATACGACACGACGCCGATAATGATGTTGACGATGCCTCTCATGGCGATTCATCATATCGGGCGGGCGCACGGGTTGCCAAATGGGGGGATGATTGGTTCAGTAAAACAGATATCTTGAGAATACGTCATTATCGCGATGGCGCAAGCGACGAAGTGGGTGTTTTGGATGAACCTCGCACTTGCTTCAGGAAATATCTTATCAGCGCTACAAGGTAACCCAGGAGCGCGCCGATCGAAATCCATTTGCCAATCACGAACGCGGTGGGGCGGTATTCGAGGCGTAGATAGTGTGTTCCGGCGGCGAGGGGAATTGCCTGGAATGCCCAATCGGCGGGGATAAGCTCATAGTGGGATTGCGGGGCGGGGCCGAGGGATTCTACGCGCCAGCCTTTGCTGAAAGAGTTTGTTATCAGGAGGATTGCCGGGGAATTGACGTCGGCTTCCAGATCGATGGTGTCGGTGGTTTGATTCGTGATGCGCACCACGCCGGGCTCGGCGGACCAGACGGGCTTGATGTCGGGTTCGTTTTCGAGCAGCACGGCCTTGCGAGGATCGAAGCTTTCGGATCGCATCGCGGAAAAAATGTGATCGCGATCTTTCAGGGCATACGCAGTGGGGATCAGTTGTGCCAACTCCATCGGCGGGGGCATTGGGATGGCGGGTTGTTTGGGATCGTCTCGCAACACGAAGGCGCAGCGGAGCAGGGGGAAAATTTTGGGATCTGTACGGCGGAACACGACGTATTGCATCGCCTTGTCGGGATTCATGCCTTGTGAAAAGGAGACGAGTTCGGCGTATCGCTTAAGCACGCCGGGGTCGTAGCCCCAGACGTCGTCGTAGCCGAACCACATTCCCCAGTTGTTTTGCATGCTGGTGGCATCGAGCACGCGAGAGTTGGCGGGCGCGGATGTGATGGCCTGCAGCCAACCGGCGGGCATGGTCAGGGTTGAATTCATCGTTGCGCGTGTAGAGGCGGCGTAAGAAATTAATTCGATTGCGGCCAGGATGAGGAGTGCGTAAGCGAAACCGGGTTTGAAGCGGGTGATGGCGAGGATGATCACGGCGGCGCCGATGATTGCTGAGCCGTTGAACAGGGAGGAGGAAGCGATCTCGCCGCTGCGGGTTAGAAATCGGGGATCGGCGAGGAGTTTGGGATCGATGAACATCTCCTGGGCATCGGTGGCAGCTTCGAGCGTGCTGCGGACTGCGTGGGCCCACCAGCCGGTGACGCCATCTTGCGCGGAATCGCCAATTGCCCAGGCGAGGATGAGCACGGAAATCAGCAGCACGGAGGCGATGGTGATTAAGGCCCAAGGGGATCGCTGGGCGCGAAGGAGGGAGTCGAATCCGCATCCTGCAAGCAGAGCCAGGAACAACGCTACGAGATAATTGAATTTCATCGATCCGCGGAATCCTGAAAATCCGGGAAGGATGTTGTAGAAAAGCTTATGCAGGGGCGTGTGCGCGCCGAGGGCG
>DATAPK010000544.1:0-5024 GCA_036265245.1 Tepidisphaeraceae bacterium
TCGCCGGTCTTCACCGGCCCCTTGGCGATCTGCGCGCCGGGGCTCAGGATCGTCGCGCCGGTTCCCCGGCTGGAAATATCCCACGTCATCCGCCGCGTTTTAATTGAGCCGTTCCAAATCGCGCGCCCGTCACCGCTATTCAATCCGCGTTTGTCTTTGTGCTGTGCCTGCAAATAGCGCGTCGCCATGAAGGTGTTGGGCAGAACGGATTCATCCGAAAGATCCAGCCCGTTGGCGATGTCATATTCATTGATGATCTGAAGCGCGAACGTATCGAGAATGACGCGCTCAAGCTCGCGCGTCATTCGCCGCGAGTGGTTGGCGGGGATCAATTCCATCTCGCGCGCCAGATCGAAATTAAAATACGCGACTTTTCCGCCCGCCCGTTTGCGCGCCCGATAATCGACATACCCATCGGCGCAGACTTCGCGCCAGGGGTGACGACCATCGAGGGTTTTGAATCCGCCGTACATTGAGTGATGGGGACTAGCCAAATCTTGCATCGGGCACAAAATAGGGGCGGGATTAGCTTAATTTCCGATGAATTGCCCAAATTAACGCTCCTATTCAGGAATCCCATTGACGGATTTTTCGCATCAGCCGATAATCTCTGTTTATGGCGGAGTTTAGGACTGACAGCATGGAAGGCTTGGCGCGGCAGATGACCTTCACGCCGCACGATACCCGCCTGCAGCAACTTGCCAGCGCCGAAGACCTGCTGCACAGCCTCGATCCCAGCAAGGCCTATCCCCTCGACTTCGTCATCTTCCGCATCACCGGCTATCACCCCAAAAATGTCGGCGGCGATTTGCTCACCGGCCTGGCCCTTCAATATGACCTCGGCCTGCTCATCGAGCGCCTGAGCGATACGCTCGATCTTCAAACCGCAACACTCGCCGAACCGGTTTTGTCGATCGACGATGTCACCGAAAAATTCAACGTCACCAGCAAGACGATTCAGCGCTGGCGTCGGCGCGGTCTGCCCGCCCGGCGATTTCTTTTCCCCGACGGCAAACGCCGCGTCGGCTTTCTGCTTAGCAGCGTCGACCGATTCTTCGCGACTCAAAGCCAGAGCGTTGCCGAGGCCACCAATCTCACCCAGGTCAGCGACGAAGAACGCGAAATCATTCTTCGCCACGCCCGGCGTCTGGCAGAGCGATGCCGTTGCTGCATCGACGAAATCACGCGACGCATCGCCAGCCGATTGAATCGCTCGCCGCTCACGATTCTCCACACCGTCCGCAAGCACGATGAAGAGAATCCGCATCAGGCCATCTTCCCAAATGCCGCTGAAGCGATCGACGATGCCGAATGCTCAAAGATCCTTCGCACCGCTCATCACGAAAAGTCGATCGGCACGGTTGCCAAAAAGATGCATCGCAACAAGCAGGCGATCTATCGCGTCGTGATGAACGACCGAATCGCCCGGCTGACAGCCCGCAAAGTCAAATTCATCGACGATCCGCTCTACCATGAGCCCGACGCCGCCAGCGCGATCAAATCAATCGTCGACGCCGAGCAATTGCCCGCATCGCCGCGTGGCGAAGAGCTTCGCATTCCGCGCGACCTCCCTCCTTATTTGCAGGATTTGTATCGCACGCCATTGCTGACGAAGCAGCGCGAGCGGGCGCTCTTCCTCAAATTCAACTTCCATAAATTCCAATTCGCCCGGGCCAGCGCGCAGCTTGAGCCACAATTTGCCCGCGCCCGCGAACTAAGCGAGATGGAAGGGCACCTTCAGCGGTCCGTCGAAACCAAGAACGACCTCATCCGCGCCAACCTGCGGCTGGTCGTCAGCGTCGCCCGCAAACATCTCCGCCCCGGCATGAACCTGATGGAGCTCATCAGCGACGGCAACATCACCCTCATGCGGGCCGTCGAAGGGTTCGACATCCACAAAGGTTATCGCTTCAGCACTTACGCGACCTTGGCCCTCATGAAAGGCTTTGCCCGCAGCGTCCCCTTGATGCGCGGCAAATCCAAGACGATCACCCAGGACGAAATACTCGCCGAGCTTCCCGACATCCATTCGGAATCCTCCGGCGACGGCCTTATCGCCCGCGACCAGGTCCGCCAACTCCTTTCCCGCTTAAACGACCGCGAACGAAGCGTCATCCAAGCCCACTACGGCCTATCGCTGCGAAGCGAAGGGGCCTCCGAGCCCGCCACCTACGAAGAAGTGGGCCGCCAGCTAGGCCTCAGCAAACAGCGCGTCCGCCAAATCGAGCAAATCGCCCTCTCCAAGCTCCGCGCCGATCAATAACGCTGTTTGAACAAACGAACCCAAACGAACCCATAACCCTTTATCCCATCTGTGTTTATCTATATTTGTCGGGAATATAATTCATTGCCCCCTCATTATCCCTTTTTCCCCCGTCTGGCCGATAGATATCCCCAGAAAGGCATACCGCTTTTCATGGAGGATTCCACCTGCCACGTCCGATAACTGTAAAGATCAAGCGCGCCCCGGCCAGCGGCGATTTGCCCCTGCCCACGCGCATGACCGACCACGCCGCAGGATTCGACCTCCCCGCGGCGGTCGCAAAAACCGTGAAGATCAAGCCGGGCGAGATCCATCTCGTGCCCTGCGGATTTTCAATGGCCTTGCCCTTGGGCTACGAGGCCCAGGTCAGGCCGCGAAGCGGATTGGCAAGCAAACATGGCATCACCATGATCAACGCCCCGGGAACCATCGACGCCGACTATCGTGGCGAAGTTCACGTGCCGCTGATCAATCACGGCAAAAAAACCTTCGAAATCACCCGCGGCATGCGCATCGCCCAAATGCTCATCCTGCCCGTGCCGAAGGTCAAACTCGTCGAAGTAAAAGAACTCGACGACACCAAGCGTGGGCGTGGCGGATTTGGACATACGGGAAACTAGAAAAAGTATGAATGATGAACGATGAATGATGAAGTAAAAAATTTAGTTTATCGTTCATACTTCATCGTTCATCGTTAAAAACCATGGATCGAAGTAATCTATTTCGCCGGATCGTTTTGTTCCTCTCTGCCGGAGCATGGGTTTTCTTCATGCTGTCGCTGGCGAGTTTTCATACCAGCGATTGGCCAAGCCATCAGGTCTTTCCGTATCCGCCGATCCAGAATCTCTGCGGCAGTGCGGGGGCATGGTGCGCTTATTATGCGTTCCTGTTCATCGGGCAGGGCGTGTTTCCGATTCTCTTCTTCACCGGCGTTTGCGTCGCGCTGCTGATCTTCAACAATCGCGTCGGCGACTGGTGGCTGCGCACGATCGGCCTGACGCTTCTCACGATCGCCTTCGCCGCCGCCGCCCATCATCTGCGGCCCGGTTCTTCGAGCGGATTCCCGGAAGGCTCTGGCGGAATCCTTGGCATCGGCACCGCCACATTGCTCAAAGCCCATTTCAGTTCCGTCGGCACAATGCTTGTGCTACTGACCGCGATGCTGGTCGGATTGCTTCTTGCCGCCGACGATTTGGTCTTGCGTGCCCCCGGTGCCGTTAGCGCCGCTATCAGCGAAGTGCGCGATCGCACACCGCAACTGGGAATCACTTTCCGTTTCCCGGAAATGCCGAAGCTACCCTCGCTTCCCAGCTTCCGCACGCGCGATTCGGTTGCACCCTCTTCTAAATCTAAAAAGCCGCGATCATCAGTCGCGTCCAAAACTGACGAAGACGACGAACCCCTCAAACCGCCGGTTCTGCTCGAACGCCCCAAGAAATCTGAGAAAGCCTCCGAAGCTGAAACGGAAGCGAAGGATGAGGAAACTCCTGCCGAAACCCCCGAGCCGGTTCCGACCCCGCAGATTCGCAAAGAGATCATCGTTAAGCTTCCGAGCATGCTCAAGCCGCGACAGGTCTCTCCGCCGCCGCCGCCACCGAAGGAATTGGGTGAATATCATCTGCCCAATTGGGAATTTCTGATGGATGCCGAATACGGCTACGCCAAATCCCAGGAAAAATTCGTGCGCGAGAAGGCGGCGATCCTCGAGCAGGCATTGAAGGAATTCAGCATCGACGCTCATGTCGTCGAGATCGATACCGGGCCGGTCATTACGATGTATGAAATCGCCCTGGCTCCTGGGGTGAAAGTCTCAACCGTCAGCGGCCTGTCCAATGACATTCAACGCGCGCTTAAAGCCGAAACTGTTCGCATCGTCGCGCCGATTCCCGGCAAAAATACCGTTGGCATCGAAGTTCCCAACGAGCAGAAGGAAAAAGTCCGCCTGAAGGAATTGATGCAGCTTGCGCCTGATGCGATGGGCAAAATGATGATCCCGCTGTTCCTTGGCAAAGACGCATCAGGCGAGCCGCTCATCACCGATCTGACCGCCATGCCGCACTGTCTGATCGCCGGCACCACCGGCTCGGGCAAGTCGGTCTGCATCAACTCGATCATCATGTCGATCATGTATCTCCAGCGGCCCGACACGGTGAAGCTGATTCTCGTCGACCCCAAGGTCGTCGAAATGGCGCCGTTCAAGGATATTCCGCACCTGATGTGCCCGGTGATCAACGAAACCGGCCGCGCGACCAGCGTGCTGGATTGGGCCTGCGAAAAGATGGACGAGCGCTACGAATTCCTCGCCGAGGCCGGCGTGCGAAACATCAAAGGATATAACTCGCTTACGCAGGAAGAATTGGTCGAGCGTTTCCAGCCCGGCTCGCCCGAGGAAGAAGCGAAGATTCCAAAAAAGCTGCCGTACATCGTGATCATCATCGACGAACTCGCCGACTTGATGATGACCAGCGGCAAGGAAGTCGAATCGTTTATCGTCCGCATCGCACAAAAAGCGCGCGCGGTGGGCATTCACCTGATTCTGGCGACCCAGCGCCCGCAGGCAACGGTGGTCACCGGGTTGATCAAATCGAATATGCCGAGCAAAGTGGCGTTCCGGGTCGCCAGCCGAATGGACAGCCGAATTGTTCTCGACCAAAACGGTGCGGATTTGTTGCTAGGCCAAGGCGATATGCTCTTCCTTCCGCCCGGCGCGAGCAAACCGATTCGCGGCCAGGGCACTTTCATCGACGACAAGGAAATCAAG